>CAZPZK010000245.1:0-5176 GCA_964591095.1 uncultured Moraxellaceae bacterium
TGTCGCCCTGCGAGCGCTTCAGGTACTCCACCTTCAGGCTCTTGATCAGCGGCAGCTTGTCGTCCGGCAGGTTCATGCCGACACAAAAGCCGGTCGCTGTTTCAGCCAGTAGCGCCATGGCGGCGGCGTGGACATTCTTGATGTGGTTCTGCACCTTGCGGCGGTTGCGGATGCTGACCACCACGCGCTCGGGGGTCAGTTCCTCGTAAACCAGCCCGGCAGTGCCGACCAGCGGCACCACATTGCCGAAAACCTTGGAAATAGCCTTGGCCCGTATATTGGCGGGTAGCCATTGGGTAGCATTGACGAGTTTCTGGATCTGGTTTGCCATGACATATTCCTCAGGAGTGGGTTGACGGGCCGAGTCTGGCTCAGTCCTTGAAGTTATTGAATTGCAGCGGAATGCCGAATGACTGTCCGCGCAGCAAATTCATCACCGCCTGCAGGGTGTCCTTCTTCTTGTCGGTAACACGCACCTTGTCGCCCTGGATACTGGCCTGCGCCTTGATGCCGGATTCCTTGATCGCCTTGGCGATCTTCTTGGCGGTATCGCTGTCCAGACCGTCCTTCAGCTTGATGATCTGGTGCATCTCCTTGCCGGAGGCGGTCATTTTCTGCGGGTCCATGCATTGCGGGTCGATCTTGCGCTTCAGCATGTGGTTCTCGAAGATGGCGAAAACCTGTTCCACCTGGAAATCCGACTCGCCGGTCAGCTTTACTTCCTTGGTCTTTTCATTCAGCTCCACCTTGACGTTGGAGCCGCGGAAATCGAAACGGGTGGCGATTTCCTTGGTGGTGTTGCCCACCGCATGGTTCACTTCAAACATTTCCAGTTCGGAAACAACATCAAAAGAAGGCATAATCCACCTCGCCAGCATAATTTGGCGCGAAGTCTAGCACGCAGAGGAACCCCCCGAAATGGCCTTGCAATACCGCATCATTCCCGTCACGCCCTATGAACAGAACTGCACGCTGCTGTGGTGCGATGAAACGATGGAGGGCGCGCTGGTCGACGCCGGCGGCGATATTCCCAAACTGCGGGCGGCGGTCGAAAAAGCCGGAGTGAAGCTGGTGAAACTGCTGGTGACGCACGGCCATCTCGATCATGTCGGCGGCGTACTGGCGTTGGCGGAAGAGCTTGCGTTGCCGATCGAAGGCCCGCAGCGCGAAGAGAAATTCTGGCTGGACATGCTGCCGCAGCAGGCGATGATGTTCCGTTTCCCGTCCGCCCGCGCCTTTGAGCCGACACGCTGGCTGGAAGACGGTGATGTTGTTACCGTCGGCAAGCAGGAGTTCGAGGTGCGTTATTGTCCCGGCCACACGCCGGGGCATGTGGTCTTCATCAACCATGCCGCAAAGCTGGCGCTGGTGGGCGATGTGCTGTTTGCCGGCTCCATCGGCCGTACCGACTTTCCGCGCGGCGATTACGACACGTTGATCCAGTCCATTCGCGGCCGTCTGTTCACGCTGGGCGATGATTACCGCTTCGTTCCCGGTCACGGTCCGATGTCCACCTTCGGTCAGGAAAAGGCGACCAATCCCTTTGTCGGCGGCCGATTCGGCTGACCCCTCCCCTGGAGGGCGGGGTGGCCGATTGATTTGGGTCCGGTAGGGCCAACCCGCGCCGGACGGTGCAAAAACACGGACTGGTGGGCGTGACAACCGAGCAACACTCGCATTAAGCTCGGAAGAGTACTCAGTAACTCCTATCGGGCCAGCGGGATTTCCGGCCCCTGAAAATATGATCGGAACCGCGCCGCGACGGCTGACGGTTCCGAGCGGAGCCGCACCCTCATGACCCAGCAACTCGCTTTTGCCACCGATCCGCATTTCCACCACCCCTCGTTCCATCGCCAGGTGGATTACCCGCTCAGCTGGCAGGCGCGCCTGTTCAATCTGGCCACCAAGCTGACGGTGAAGCCGGTGCTGCAATACGCTGCCGTCACCAACAACACCATGAATGTGGTGAACCAGATTTACCGGCTGACCAGCCCGTTCACGACGCATGTCCCTGATTTTGTGAAAATTACCCCGGTGTCATTTGAGCACTGCTACGGCGAGTGGGTACGGGCGGGCAAGCGGCTGAAGGAAGAGAAGGTCATCTATTACCTGCATGGCGGCGGCTATTTCTTCTCGTCCATTGAACAGCATCGGCCGTTGACCTGGCGGCTGTCGCGGGCGCTGCACCGGCCGGTATTCGCCATCAACTACCGCAAGGCCCCCGACTGGCAGTTCCATCACTGGCTGGATGACGCCGTGACGGGTTATACCTACCTGCTCGACATGGGTTTCAAGCCGGAGAACATCATCGTTTCCGGGGATTCGGCGGGCGGCAACCTGACGCTGATCCTCATGCAGGCGTTGAAGTTCTCCGGCATTTCGCTGCCGGCGGGCTGCATCTGCATTTCGCCGTGGACCGATATCGCTTGCGAAGGGGATTCGATGCACACCAACCGTGACCACGATCCGCTGTTCGCGGCGGCGGCGGTCGAGGCGCTGGGGCAGCACTATGCGAAGGGTGCATCCACGTGGCATCCGTGGGTGTCGCCGGTGAATTCCGATCTGACCGGGCTTCCGCCGTTGTTGTTGATGGTGGGCAGCACCGAAGTGCTGCGTGATGACGCCCTGCGCCTGGCCGACCGCGCCCGTGCGTCCGGCGTCCCGGTGGTGTACGAGGAATGGGCGGCGATGCCGCATGTTTTTCCGCTGTTCGCCTTCTTTCTGCCGGAAGGGCGCCGCGCCTACAAGCACATCGCCCGTTTTGTCCACGATCTGGAGAAATTCCAGGCCGGCGGTTACGCCGACCACTGAGTTTCCTTCCGCCGTTTACCCGCCCGCCGAGAGCGCCAACAGGCGCTCGTAGGCGACGTAATGCCCCACCATGTCCGCCAGCCCCTGCGTCAGCTCCTCGAAGCTGACCGGCGGGCTCGGGTCTGACAGGTGGCGGATCACCGCGAATACCCCGCCATTGATGAAGATGTAGCTCATCGCCGGAATGTTGCGCAGGCGCATGTTCTCCGGGTGATGCATCAGGTGGTTCATCACCAGTTCCGACAGGATCTTCACGATCGGGTCCAGATAGCCCTTGATGTCGACCCGGATCGCCTGCCGCGCGCATTTCAGGTAGCGCTCGTCGTCCTTGCGCAGGAAATTGCTGAATTGCCCGAGCAGGGTGTGCACCGCTTCGGTGATGTCCATGCGCATCAGTTGCGGCAGCAACGGCTGGATCATCGCCACCACGTCCGTGACCATGCGCTGGTTCATCGCTTCGTAAATCGCCTGCTTGTTGCTGAAGTACTCGTAGAGCGAGCCGACGCTGATGCCGGCGCGCTCGGCAATGTGACGGGTGGTCGTCCCGGTGATGCCCAGTTCGGCGACACATATGAACCCGGCTTCGACGATGGCGTCAACGGTGGCGCGGGAGCGTTGCTGGCGGGGCTTTCTGGGCATGACGGTTTCCGAATTGAATCCGAACAATGGTTCGGATTAATGTGTCATCAATGGATGTAACAGTCAATGGTAGACGACACGATAATTCCAACCCTTTTCCCCGGAGCCGCGCCCCATGAACACGACCGTCACCCCGACCGCCGCCAAACCCCGCAAGCTGGCCGGTGCCACCGTCGGCATTCCGCCCCGCCAGATGGAATTCCGTCGCCTGGAAGAGGGGGCGCGGTATTTCTATGACAACAACCCGACCGCCACCCTGTTTTTCGCCATGCTCTCCGCGATTTTCCCGCCCGGTGAGCTGTTCTTCATGGATACGGTGCGTCATTACCGCGACCGCGTCACCGATCCGGTACTGAAGGCGAAGATTTCCGGATTTATCGGCCAGGAAGCCATTCACACCCGCGAGCATGAACGCCTGAACGAACTGCTGAAGGCGCGTGGTTTTGACGTGATGGTGGCGCAGAAAGGCGTCGCCGCCGGACTGAAGCTGCTGGAAAAGCTGCCGCCCAGCCAGCAGCTGGCCTGCACCACCTTCATGGAGCATTTCACGGCCCTGCTGGGCGAGCAGCTGCTGAATGATGAAAACTTCCGCAGCAAGGCCGATCCGGAAATGATCGGGCTGTGGCAATGGCACGCGCTGGAAGAACTGGAGCACAAGGCGGTGGCTTATGAGGTCTACGAGCTGATCGGCAACAGCCGTACCGAACGGCTGCTCAGTTATCCGCTGGTGGTGGCGGCGCTGTTGCCGCCGATCCTGGGCAGCTGGCTGTGGATGGTGGCGAAAGACGGGCAGTTGCTGAACTGGAAGGAAAACCGTCGTGGCCTGCAGTTGCTGCTGGGCCGCAACGGATTCGTGACGCGTATCCTGCCGCGCATGGGCTTGTTCGCGCGCAAGGATTTTCATCCGAACCGCCATCACACCGCCGAACTGGAGAAGGCGTGGCGCGAGAGGCTGTTCGGCGCGCAAGGGATACTGAATGCCGAACTGCGCAACCGCGAGGCCCTGGCCGCCTGAGCGGCATTAGTCGCGTTCGCGCGGTTCGAGGTGCGTCAGGATGTGGGTGTTGGGCAGGGCATTGGCGATTTCCGCCTCGACGGCATCGAGAAGGTCGTGGCCTTGCTGTACCGACCATCCGCCCGGCACCTGCACATGCACGGTGATGAACTTGCTGGCGCCGGACTGGCGGGTGCGCAGTTCCGAATAACGCGCGCCCCGGTCGTGATAGCTGTCGAGGATGCGGCGGATGGCGGCCAGTTCTTCCGGCGGCAGGGCGGTGTCCATCAACCCGGTCACCGAGCGGTACATCAGGTGCATGCCGGTCCAGACAATATTGGCGGCAACCAGCAGTGCAATGACAGGGTCGAGGATGTACCAGCCAGTCGCGGCCACCAGCGCCACCGCGATCAGCACGCCGCCGGAGGTCCAGACATCGGTCATCAGGTGATGGGCGTCCGCCTCCAGCGTGATCGAATGATATTGCTTGCCTGCCTTGAACAGCACGCGCGACACCCACAGGTTGACCAGTGACGCCCCTACAGAGATCGCCATGCCCAGTCCGACCTGTTCAATGGGCTGGGGATCGAACAGCCGCGGCAAGGCCGTCCAGGCAATTCCCGCCGCCGCCACCAGGATCAGCAGTCCTTCCAGTGCGCTCGAAAAGTATTCCGCCTTGGTGTGGCCGTAGGCATGATCGTCATCGGGCGGTTGCGCGGCGACATGCAGCAT
>CAZPZK010000246.1:0-5144 GCA_964591095.1 uncultured Moraxellaceae bacterium
AGCTCAAGGTGTCGGTCGCCTCGCCCTTTGAGAGCAATATCGCCACTACGGCGGCTTCGGTCTCGGTGCTGCGTCCGGCGGACTGGGAGCGGGTGGGCGCGCGGTCGGTGGAGGAGGCACTGCAACAGATACCGTCGGTGACGACTTATGCCTCGCTGAATTCGGCGCGGATGGTGGCGGTGCGCGGCTACGCCAACGAGATCTCGGTGCGCGGGATGTCCACCCGGCTGGACGGCGTGCCGCTCAACAATTTCAGTTATGCGACCAGCGCCTACGACCTGCCGTATGTATCACCGGCCTTGCTCGGTGGCATCGAGATGATCCGGGGGCCGGGCAGCACCCTCTATGGCAGTGACGCCTTCCACGGGGTCTTGTCTCTCAGCACCCGCCGGGATACTGGCCCTGGCGTCGTCACCCGACTGCAGGGAGGGAGCTTTGGCGACGTCGGCGCGGCGGTGACGGTGATTGAGGATGTCGGCAGCGGCCAATGGCAAGGCGGGGCGGCGGTGACGCACCACGGCGACCGGGGGCTGGAATACCGGTACTCGGACCCGTCGACGGGATCGCCGGCCACCGGAGAACGTGCCTACCGCGAGACGGACCAGGCCGCTTACCTGCACCTGCTGCTGGGGGACCGCCGGTCAGACGCGGGAGCGATGCGTGTCAGCTTGTATGCCGATGATTACCGCAGCCACGATTTCCCCGGTGTGGGCAACCAGTTCTATCCGCCCTTGCAGCGCAAGATGCAGTTGCAGAGCCTGAGCCTCGCGGCGGACCGCGATACCGGCTCCCAGGTCTCCTCGTTCGCGATGGCCGCCGTGGCCTATGAGCGGATTATCGACAAGTCGCTGGCGCTGGCGGTGGATGCCTGGCACTGGCGGGCGGAACAGACCTGGGCGTTTGATTTCAGCGCCTACCCCTGGCAATTTCCGACCACCGACAGCGGCGTATTGCCCTGCCGCACCAGTCTGGCTCAAATCAACGCGCTGCCGGTATTTTGTCCTCACACCATTTATCAGGGGACCGAGGACCATCGGACCGGGTTCAAGCTAATGTTGACCGAGGAGGATCCCCGGGTTACGACCCAATGGTCGCTGGGTGCGGGCAGGGACTGGCTGGGCGTGGATCGCGCCGATGTCATGCGCATCGGATTGAGCGGGCAGGTCTATCTGGATATTGATACCCCGTACAGCGATGTCCGCCGCCGGATCGACTATCTGTTCCTGCATGCGCGAACCCTGTTCGGCGACGGTTTGAGCGCGGTTTACGGCGTGCGCCTCGATCGCTACTCTGATGCCGGTACCGCCGCCTCGCCACGGTTGGGGCTGGTCTGGCAAGGCGACAGGCACTGGACGGGCAAGTTGCTCTACAACGAGGCCTTCCGCGCGCCCAGCGCCGCCGAACGCTTTGGTTCCGGACCGGGCTCGCAGCAGATGGCCAATCCGGATATCCGCCCGGAGACGATCAAGACCCTGGAACTGATCTGGCAACACTATCGGACCGGGCGCGATATTGAATTCACCCTGTTCAGCAGTCGCTGGGTGGATGGCATTGTGCTCAATCCGGTGACGCAGACCGTCAGCCAGTATCAGAACACCGGGATCAACGAGGCCTGGGGGGCCGAGCTTTCGGAAACCCGGCAATGGCGAAACTGGCGCTTCAGCGGCAATCTGTCGCATACCCGCAGCCGGAACGTCAATGCCGACCTGGACTATTCCGCCTTTCCCCGTTATTTGCTGAATCTTGGCATCGGCCATGAATGGCCGGGAGGCTGGCAGGCCTGGCTCAACCAGCGCGCCGAATTCTCGCGCACCACCACCGACAGCCTGGCGCGCCTGCCTGTCACTCAGGCGCCCGATTACTGGCGGACCGACCTGCATCTGGAGTACCGCCGCGAGGCCTGGCGTATCCTGATGGATGTCAGGAATCTCCTGGATCGCGACAATCTGATCCCCTCGCTCTACAACGCCGAAGGCGGCAATCCCGATGAAGGCATCAGCGTCGGCCTGGGCGCCGAGTGGCGCTGGTAATCGGCACGGGCCGCCGACGGTTTACACTAGCTCCCTCCTTGTTTTTGCCCGAGAACGCCATGACACACCCCGCCGATCTGGAGCAACGCTTGCGCCAGACCCTGCCCTCCGCCCGGCTTCAGGCCCAGGCCTTGCCGGGGCTGCCGGAAATCCGCTTGTGGCTGCTCAACCCGGATTATCCGCGCACGCCCCTGTCACCGGCGGAAATGCAGGCCATCTGGCGGGAACCGGCCTACTGGATTTTTTGTTGGGCCTCCGGCCTGGCGATGGCGCGCTGGCTGCTGGATCACCCCGAGATGGTGCGGGGCAAGCGGGTGCTGGATTTTGGCGCCGGTTCCGGCGTGGTGGGAGTGGCGGCATGCATGGCCGGCGCGGCGGAGGTGATCGCCTGCGATATCGATCCGCTGGCATTGGCCGCCTGTCGCGCCAATGCCGCGCTGAACAGAGTCAGCTTCACGTATCTGGAGGATTTTTTTGCCTTGGCGACGCCAGTGGATGTGCTGCTGGCGGCGGATGTGCTTTACGACGCCTCCAACCGTTTTTTCCTCGATGAATTCCTGGCGCGGGCGCGCCAGGTGCTGGTGGCGGATTCGCGGGTCAAGGATTTCGCCCATCCGGCCTACGAGCGCCTGGGAGAAATCCGGGCCACCACGTGGCCGGATCTGGATGAGTTCGACGAATTCCGGACGGTCCGGTTCTACCTCTCCCGCTAGCCGTCAGTGTGTGCGAGGGCGCTGGCGGGCAATCTGTTCGGCCAACGTCCGGCGCAGGGCGTCACCCCCGGCGCGGAAGTGCTCGCGGGTGTAGCCGCGGATCTCCGCGTCGTGGAAGCCATGCGTTAATCGCGCCTCGTAACGTTGTCCGCGCAACCGGTCCAGTTGCTCAGCCAATTGCGAGGGGGCCAGCGCGAGCGGGGCCTGCCCGTTTTGCGCCTGATGCTGGCGGACGGCGCTTTCATGCAGGCGCACCATCAGCTCGGTCGGGATGTCGGCGGGCAGATGGGTCTGACGGAAGGGCGGCGGCGTCCAGCCGGCGCTGCGGCCGCGTATCGTAGCGTGTGACAGGCTGCCGCCATCCGCAAACAGGGTATGCAGCTCGCGCGTGGGTTGTCCCCCCAGTACAAAGCACAGGCCGATCGTGGTCTGGTCCGGCGACAGCAGCAAATCCAGGATCGCGGGCTTTCCCAGCCGCCGGCTCAGGGCGGTGAGCTCCACCCAGCCGACCGCCGCGTAACCGAGCCGTTGCATTCCACTCCGCTCGGCGAGATAGCGGCGGGCATCGTCATTGCCGACCCGTTCGTGCAGTTCGCGCTCTCCCAGCGTCTGCATGTCATAGCTATCGCTTTCCAGGGTTTGCAGGATGGCTTCCGCGATCTGTGGCACCAGGGATTGCACTTCGGCGACGTAGCCGCTGTCATCGAGGGGGTCATTTCCGATCGTGTCGATGTACTCATCGGCGGCGAGGTGAGCTTCCTGCAGGTTGATCGCTACGTCGTCCTGGTCTTGCATCCCCATGCTCTGCTGCAGTTCCGCCAGTTTGACCAGGGTTTCCTGCATCTGCTGCTGGCGGGCGGCAATCAATGCCCGGTCGCCGCCCCGGCAGACAGTCAGTTCTTCCTGCAACTGCCTCAGGTTTTGCAACAGTTGCTCGCGGGCTTCCCCTTCGACATCGGCGGAGAGGCTTTCGGTGAGGGCGGCGGCGCGGGCGAAGTCGGCGGCGGCGGCTTCATGGTCGCCCAGCAGGCGGTGCAGTTGGGCGCGGCGCTCGTGCAGGTCGGTATCCCAGGCCTCGGAAGGCAGACTGGCGCAGTATTGCAGCGCCTGCGCCGCGCTGACGGGATGATAAAGATTGCCGGTGAGGTCGGCGGAAAAACCGACCGGGACCTCATCCCCGATGTCGCCGGTATCGGTCGCCAGTCCCATCCAGACCTCGGCGCGGGCGCGTTGCAGGGCAGTGGAGGCGGGGTAGGCGGCCATGCCGCGCTGGATATGGTCGAGCGCGTGCCAGGGCAGCCAGACGCCCTCGCGCAGGGTGGTGGCGATCTCCAGATGCTGGCTTTCGGTCAGTTGGCGGGCATCCGCCAGGGCTTGCAGCCGGGCCAGGCCCTGCTGGCGGATCTGATCTTCCTGTTCGGCGTCATCGGCGGCGCTTTCTTCCGGACCGGAGACGGCGGCGGGATCGACCGCGTCTTCCCGCTCGGGCTCAGCGAGCGCGTCCAGCAGCATTTGTTCGAGCTCGGCGCGTTCGGCCTCCCAGTCGGCGTCGCTGTCGTCGGTTGCGGCGATGGCCAGGTCTTCCTCTTCGGTGCCGCGGGTCAGGCGATAGGGGCGGGTGACTTCCAGCAGCGCCAGCTTCAGGGCCGCTCCGTGGCGGTCGGGCGCCAGCGCCAGGGCCGCCCGCCAATCGGCGGCGGCTTCGCGGTGGTGCCAGATGCCCGCCCAGAAATCACCGCGCAGTTCGAGCAGGCCGGCATCCTCAGGATTCGACTCCAGCGCGGCGTTGAGGGCATCCAGTGCCTCGTCGTGACGTTCGGCCTCCAGCATGTGGTCAAGCCAGACGGCGTTCAGCGGTTGATTCATGACGTTCATCCCGTGGGCGGTAAAGGCCGCAGTCTAGCGGATTGGCGGGTGGACTGACCATGCGGATTCGCTGGCGGTCGCCGCGGCTTTCTGCGCATTCCGTCACGAATGGCGCGACTTCCGCGCCAAGTCGGTGTATAAATTCGCCTTTTGGCCTTTTTCAGGCCATTTGTCCCTGAGTCAAGCAACCAAACGAGGTCTAGAGCCATGAAAATGGTCACTGCGGTTATCAAGCCGTTCAAGCTGGACGATGTCCGCGAAGCCCTGTCGGAAATCGGCGTCACCGGCCTGACCGTGACGGAGGTCAAGGGTTTCGGTCGCCAGAAGGGGCATACCGAGCTGTATCGCGGCGCCGAGTACGTGGTCGATTTCGTGCCGAAGGTAAGGCTGGACCTGGCGGTCAGGGATTCGGACCTGGACCAGGTGATCGAGGTCATCTGCAAGGTGGCCGGCACCGGCAAGATCGGCGACGGCAAGATCTTCGTGACGCCGGTGGAGCAGGTGGTGCGCATCCGCACCGGCGAAACCGACGAAT
>CAZPZK010000247.1:0-5143 GCA_964591095.1 uncultured Moraxellaceae bacterium
ATTCAGGAGTATCCGTACAATACCCTCAAGGGATTGCGTCGGGTGCTGATGGATGATCGCTACCAGAAGTCGCAATTTCCCTCGATCCGCGAGCCGGGGCAAGTGGCGGCGCCCTGAGAATCCATTGTCAGTCAGGCGGAGTTCCTGTTACATTGGCCGCTATCATATTCTCAAAACAAGAAGAGAGCCGAGTCCTGTGCCATGAGGGGAGTCAGGGGGTTTCCGTTGGTGTTGGTCATTGCTGCATTGTGCTTGCCGGCAGGCAAAGCCGATGCCCGTGACTGGCCTGAAAAACCCCGCCTGGAGGAATATCAGGATTATTCCGAATTTCTTCAGGCCATGACCGCTTATCGCAAGTGGTTGCAGCAAAGCCCGGTCAGTCCTCCCTTGACGATCACAATCGTCGCTCCGGCCTCGCCGACGTTGACGGAGTTGACGGCTCAATCCCCTGAAATGCTCGATCCGCTGTCGGAGGATTACCCTCCGCCACTGACGGTGACCGGTCCGGAAGACCTCGAAGAGGCGGTCGAGAAGGCGAAGAAGTTCCTGCACCCCGTATACACCGCGCGCTTGCGCTATCGACGGACGACCTCCCTGAGTTTCCCCTTGCCCCATGCCCGAAATGAACTGTTGGCCGAAGCGGTGGTTCGCGATTTGCTGTTCGGTCTTTCCGGGCCGGCAGAGGCGTGGCCAGACCTGATCAGTCAATTGATTCATGAGGATGACATGTTGGCCGTTGAAAGGGCCGGAACCTATAACGCGCACTGGATGGAGGCACCGGTTGCACAGGATGTGGTTCGGTCAGCGTTCATGCAGCAAAATTCCGCCGGGGTGAATCTCGGCGTTCCGGAAGTTATGATTGACAGCTACCGACGCTGACCCCAGGAATACCACGATGCATGCCCAACCAAAGCCCGTCGCCATGAGTTCCACGGACGCCTCGAACCAGTAAGTCGGCCAATGAAACCCAGGTCCATTGTAGCGGCTGTCCTGGGCTCCCTGTTGCTGGTGGTGCTGGCCTATCAACTCTGGTTGCTGGCGCATGTCTGGTGGTGGGTGGATCATAATCCCGAAAACAGTGCGTTCATGGAGGAGCGGCTGGAGCTTTTGCAGGAGAAGAACCCGGATGCAGAATTGCGTCATCGCTGGGTGGCCTACAATCAGATCTCGCCGCATCTGAAGCGGGCGCTCATTGCGTCCGAGGACGCCAAGTTCCTGGATCATGAGGGTTTTGACTGGGAGGGGATCCAGACCGCCTGGGAAAAAAACCTGAAGAAAGGCAAGGTGGTCGCGGGAGGCTCCACCATTTCCCAGCAGTTGGCCAAGAATCTGTTTCTCTCCGGCAAGCGCACCCCGTGGCGCAAACTGGAAGAGGCCGTCATTACCGTCATGATGGAGCAGATGATGAGCAAGCGGCGTATATTCGAAATTTATTTGAATGTCATCGAATGGGGGAATGGCGTTTTTGGCGCCGAGGCGGCCTCGCGCCACTACTACCGTAAATCCGCGCGCAATCTCAGCCCCGCCGAGGCCGCCAAAATGGCGGCCATGGTTCCCAACCCTCGCTTCTACGATACACATCGCCAGGATCGCCGCTTGTTGCGGAAGGCCCGTATCATCCAGCGACGGATGTATTACGCCGAGTACCCCTGATTGCCATCCGACTGTCACAGTCGAGGTGTATCATCAAAAGATCATTGCCCGGACCGTCATCATGATGCAGGAATCAATAGTCGACCTTAATCAGCCTGAACTTTACATCAACCGGGAATTGAGCATCCTGGACTTCAACCTGCGCGTTCTGGAACAAGCCGTTGATCCCTTGCATCCCTTGTTGGAGCGTTTGAATTTCCTGCTGATCTTCAGTCGTAATCTGGATGAGTTCTTTGAAATCCGGGTAGCGGGCTTGCTCCAGCAGCTGTCCTGGGAGCGGGCGGTTGGACCGGACGGCATGAGGGCCCAGGAAGTTCTGGCCCGCATCTCGGCAACATGCCATGCCGCGGTTGAGCGTCAGTATAGGATACTTAATGAGGATTTGCTGCCGGCGCTGGCCGCCGAAAATATCCGGTTTCTCAAGCGCGACGAACTGTCAGCCTCCCAGGCGGCATGGGTCAAGCAATATTTTCGTGAACAGGTGTTGCCGGTACTGACGCCAATCGGTCTGGACCCGGCCCATCCTTTTCCGAGACTGGTCAACAAGAGCCTCAATTTTATTGTCTCGCTGGAAGGAAAAGATGCCTTTGGGCGTCAGATGTCGCTGGCTGTGGTGCCGGCGCCACGTTCACTGCCGCGTGTTGTGCGCTTGCCGGATGATCTGGCGGTAGCGGGGGATTACCATGTCCTCCTTTCCGCG
The DNA here is from genome assembly GCA_964591095.1 of uncultured Moraxellaceae bacterium. Taxonomy (GTDB): domain Bacteria; phylum Pseudomonadota; class Gammaproteobacteria; order Pseudomonadales; family Moraxellaceae; genus Fluviicoccus. The sequence goes on from CAZPZK010000247.1 coordinate 2,354, forward strand.
ATCATTCATGAGCATGTCAGTGAACTGTTTCCGGGAATGACGGCAACGGGGTGTTATCAGTTCCGGGTGACTCGCAACGCCGATCTGACGCTGGATGAGGATGTGGACGATATTGCCTCGGCGCTCAAGGGAGAATTGTTTTCCCGGCGTTTTGGCGCGGCGGTGCGGTTGGAGGTGGCGGATAATTGCCCGCGCCATATCGTGGACTATTTGTTGCGCAAATTCAGCTTGAAGGAAGACTCACTGTATCAGGTTAACGGCCCGGTGAATCTTGCGCGCTTGCTGTCGAATTTCAATCGGCCCCGTTTGCGTTATACCCCGTTCACGCCCAAAGTGCCGGCTATCCTGCAGAAAACGGAAAACATGTTTGATGCGCTGTTGGCGCAGGACATTCTGCTTCATCATCCTTTTGAATCTTTTGCGCCGGTCATCAATCTCTTGCGCGAGGCGGCGCGGGACCCGCAAGTGCTGGCCATCAAGCAGACCCTGTATCGTACCGGCGCGGACTCCGAAATCGTCAATGTCCTGGCAGAGGCGGCGCGCAATGGCAAGGAGGTAACGGCGGTCATTGAATTGCGCGCCCGCTTTGATGAAGAGTCGAATATCGAAGTCGCCAACAAACTGCAGGAAGCGGGAGCAATCGTGGTGTACGGGATTGTCGGCTATAAAACGCATGCCAAGATGATCCTGGTGGTTCGCCGCGAGGAGAACCGACTGGTGCGTTATGTTCATCTGGGCACCGGGAATTACCATGCGGGCACAGCGCGGCTGTACACGGATTATGGCCTGCTCAGCGCCAACCCGGAGTTGTCCGAGGACGTGCATAAGATCTTCCATGAACTCACCGGCATGGGCAAGGCCGCCAAACTCAAGAAATTGCTGCACGCGCCCTTTACCCTGCATTCATCGCTGATGCATTTCATTGAGCAGGAAATCACCCATGCCAAGGCGGGCAAGGTGGCTCACATCATCATCAAGGTCAATGCCATCACGGAAAAACAGCTGCTGCAGGCGTTGTTCAGGGCAGCGATGGCCGGTGTCAAGGTGGATTTGATCGTGCGCTCCATCTGCTGCCTTCGTCCCGGCATCCCCGGGATCTCCGAGAACATTCGGGTGCGCTCGATTGTCGGCCGCTTTCTTGAGCATACCCGGGTTTATTATTTTGCCAACGCCGGTGACGCCCGGATTTATTGCGCCAGCGCCGACTGGATGGATCGCAATCTGTTTTCACGGGTTGAAGTCTGTTTCCCGATTGATGATCCCGCATTGAAAAAGCGTATCTACCGGGATGGGCTGTTGAGCTATCTCGATGACAATCAACTGGCGTGGCAGTTGCAGCCTGACGGCAGTTGGGTGCGTCTCGACACTCCGGAGCAAGCGCCGCACATGGCGCAAAGCCTGTTGCTGGAAAAGTTGTCGAGAACCTGACGCTGCCGGCATAAAAGAGCGGGGGAAAGCCCCGTCTCTCCAGTGAGGGAACCCAATCCTGTGCCAGTTGTCATGCGCCGTCAGCAGGATTTGCCGATCCAGACCGGACGCTGCCGGTCTCCAAGGGAGCCGTCAATGGCCGTAGCGGATTGCGCAATGCTCCCGCCATCGGCAATGCCGCATTTGAGCGCACGCCGCTGTTCCATCCTTTCAATTCCCGTTTTGACCGCTATCAGCGTGGTGAAGCTTCATTGAATGCATTGGTGCTTGAGGGGCTCGGTCTTTTTGCCCGTACGGACAAGGGCAACTGCGCGGCCTGCCATGTGATGACAGTTGGAGCCAACGGCGAACCGCCCCAGTTCACGGATTTCACCTATGACAATATGGGTATTCCCAGCAATCCGGCCATTGGATTGCCCGATACCGAGGGCTTGGCTGCGACAGCCAAAACCGGTGGCAACCCGGCTTTGCGTGGCAAATTCCGCGTGCCGTCGCTGCGCAATGTCACCCTGACCGCGCCATACATGCATAACGGGCGGTTCAATGATTTGCGCACGGTACTGGAGTTCTACAACACACGCGACAGTGATCCGGAGCGCTGGGCGGCAATGGGTGCAACGGAGGTACCCGCCACAGTGAACCGGGAGGAACTGGGGCGTCTGAATCTATCCCCGCATGAACTGGATGCCATTGAAGCCTTTCTTCACACCTTGACGGACGAACCCGTACCTTGATGAATGTTGGAGCCCTGAAGATGAAGTTTAAAGCGATGTTGCCCGCGCTGGTCGTGACGGCGGCTGGAATGTCGGTGCAGGTCTGGGCGGCTGATGATGCCTCCCTTGCCTCATTGCGGGCGGAGCTGGCGCGACAGCAAGCGCAACTGACCGAACAGCAGCAGCAGTTGGAGGCGCTGGCGGGGGCGCTGGAAAAGCAGGCGGGGAATACAACAGTAGACGCCACCCATGTCGGTTTTTATGACGAGGTCCATTACAACGCCTTTCGAGAAACCGACCCGGCGCTGGGCAAGCGGAATTTCCATGCGCATCGGGCGGTGATCCTCTTGAGCCATGCATTTGCGGATAACCTGAATTTTTACAGTGAGGTCTAATTTGAAGGAGCAGCCGATGCGTCCGAAATCGAGACCGAGCTGGAGCAATTGTTCATCGATTGGCGTCTGTCCCCGCGGGCTCCCTGAATCTCGGTCAATTCCTGTTGCCTGTCGGACTGTTGAATGAGAGTCATGAGCCGGATGTCTTTTATGGTGTCGAACGCAATCCGGTGGAAGAGAGGATCATTCCCGCAACCTGGTGGGAAAAGGGAGCCATGTTGCGCCTTCTGCCGAAAAACGGCATTGCCCTTGAT
>CAZPZK010000248.1:0-5139 GCA_964591095.1 uncultured Moraxellaceae bacterium
GGGTAATCATTCTTGTCGAGGACCTTGGCGACAATCTCCGTGGTTTCCTCGCGATCCAGCGTGGTGCGCCCAGCCAGTGCCGTAATCTTGGCAGGAATCAGGGCAGAGAAACCGACGGCCTCATTGGCCAAAAGGATGACCTTATTGTTGTCATCCAGAATACGCACGTTGACGTAGGCCGTACCCGGCTCCGAGGACCTCAGGGTGGCGTTCAGCTCACCCCCGACCAGTGCCTTGGACGCCGGCATGGTCAAGGTACCCAGAGAGGTAGATGCCACGACGGTACCCGTCATGGCCGCGCCGGCATTGGTTGCCTTGATGCGAACGGTATAATTGGTATCCAGCAGCAGGCCGTCACTGACGACAGCCGATGCGCCGTCAAGCACATCCACCGCGATATTCTTGGAGGACACCCCTACAGATACCTTGTTCACCGGGGTCGCGTCGGCATTCTCCGCAGTAACGGATGCCGAAGGGCTGGCCGCAGAAATCTCACCGCCGGCGGCACTGGCATTCAGGCTGAAACTCGCCACGCCGTTAGCGGCTGAATTCACGCTCTTGCTGGCCGAGATACCGGTTCCCGACAGTTCGACAGGTACATTAGCCACCGGATTGCCAAGCCCGTTTTTGACAGCCGCCGTCACGCTGAAGGCCCCGCCCGCACCCGTATTGATGATCTCGGGCTGCAACTGGATGGTTGTGCCGGTCAGATTGATGTCCAGACAAGCTACAGGCTTCTGGCTGCCGGTACCGGCATCCACCACGGCATAAACCCGACGCGAGCCGTTACGCCAGTCGTTGACATCATAAACAACCTTGGCCTGACCATTTTCATCGGTGGGCACCGTCGATTTGGACAAGCCACCCTTCTGCGAAAAGGTCAGGCTACGGCTAGCCACGAACTGGGACGCATCACCGATGCCCGTGGAAGAAGAAGGGCAAGGCGCCTGCGAGGCGGGCATGCCCGCGCCAATCTGGAAGGTGACGTTCTGGTTCTGCACTCGGGCGCTGGCGCCGTTCACGACCGTTGCGATCAGGTTGAGGCTGTCGCCACCGGTTTTCAACTGGCTCTTGTCCGCCGTCAACAGCACATTGAACTGATTTATGATGGCAAACGGGATACTGGTGGTGGCCTTGCTGCCAAGCGTATCGGTATAGGTGACGACCACGCGGTTGTCACCCACAGCCTGCGCTGCGGCATCCAGAACCACGCTGGCGGAATAGACCGGGTTACCCTTGGCATCAAACACCGGTTTATTGGAAGCATCCAGTTCCTGCACAAAACTGGGCGAAGCCGGGCTCAAGGATCCCTTGCCGGTCTCAAATCCCGTGGGGAAGGAAAACTGGAGCTTGCCCTTGTTGGTGGTTTTCCCGGTCGGATCCAAGACGCTGACCTTGATCGTCGCCGTCGTATTCCCGGAGGTCGGCAGCAAGAGATTGCCGGTAATGGCGGCGCCATTGGCATCAATCAGGGAGGGCGTCCCGATGGTATAGACGGAGGGGGCGCTTGTCGGGTCGACCACCGAATACTTGATCGTTCGCGCGGGCGCTTCATTGCCGCTGGCGTCGGTATAGGTTGCCGTCACCGTTCCGGATCCCACGCTGTCACCACCAATGATCTGGAAGGTCACTTCGCCGACAGCGCCGGGGACGGCGCTGGTCGTGGCCGACGCCACATTCAGCTTGCCGGGACCGGTGATGGACAATGATACCAACTGGTTGGCGACGCCGTTGCCGTTCTTGTCAGTGATCTTGAGAACAACAGCCGAGGTGCCGCCCTGCAGGGGGACAGGGACATCGTTGGCCGTCACGAATTCCATGGAGTTGGTTGATGTACCGGGCAGGGACAGGACGCCGTTGCCACCGCCGCCTCCGCACGACACCACCATCAATGCCGCCAAGACATAGCCCAGTCCGTGACCTGAGCGCTTCCAATTGTGCATTGTTATTGACCCTCAATTATTGTTGCTTTTGCGCAGCGTCCCGCAGTGTGTCGCTCCATAGCCATAGCAGACAAAGACGCCAAGACGCACCATTGCCAAACTTATACTGGATAAAAGCCAAAACATCAATCGCTTAAGCCGCCCATCTATGTAGACTGTGAAGAAGTTGGCCGCGATTCATCCTCGACACCGCTGTAGCGGGAAAGGACATCCGGCAGCCTGTCTCTGGCCTCCCCCTTGAGATAGGGAGCCTCCAGACAGACAATCTGATAAATACCCCGCCTCAACAGGCGTTGGCTCAAGGCAACCTCATCGCCAAAAAAGCCACTGCTGGTGACAAAGGACGCCCAACTGGTGGTGATGATCCAGATATTGACGATCAGTCCCCGCACTTCTTCTTCCCCGGCGGTCACCATGTCGGCATGGCGGAGTCCGGTGTAGACGAGGTATGCCTGCGCCATGACCTTGCGGGCAAATTCCCGGTACGCAATGCGCAATCGCTGGCTTTCCTCCAGCAGGTGACCCAGGTCGCGGTGCAGAAAGCGGTAATCCCACAGCTGATTGAAAATGGACTCCAGATAGCCCATCTTGTCCTCATAAGTCATGACTCGGTCTGTTGGAACGCCCAGGGCTGTCAGCATGCTGTCCTGATATAACTGGAACAGGGCATAAATGATGTCTTCCTTGCTGCGGAAGTGATAATAAAGGTTGCCCGGACTGATATTCAGGGCAGCGGCTATATGATTGGTGGTTACATTGCGCTCGCCATCAGCGTTAAAAAGCTCCAGGCTCTTCGCCAGGATGCGGTCTTTTGTCTTCAATTTTTATCCTCAACCGCCTTTCGGCGGAATTTTCAAGCTTTCATTTGACACATTAGAGCAAATACTCTAAAACTACAAATGTTTTCCATCATGAAGCAGGCTTCGTCCTGCGCTGACCGTCGAGGCCGAACCATGACCGCTAGCGTCTCCCCCCTTCTGAACACTGATCATCCCGAAGTAGCCGCCATGCTGCGTGCTTTCGACACCCAGCGCACCGCCTTCCGCCTGCGTCCCAGCACATCCGCCAGCGAAAGACTGGCCTTGCTGGACAACCTGCGCGGCGTACTGGTCAAGTACCAGGACGACCTGTGCAAGGCTATTGCCGCCGACTTCGGCCATCGCTCCCATCACGAAACCAAATTCGCCGAGATCCTGACCTCTCTGGAGAATATCAAGTACTACACCAAGAACCTCCGCAAGTGGATGGAGCCGGAAAAGCGCCATGTCCAGGCGACGCACATGCCGGCCAAGGGTTGGGTGCAATACCAGCCCTTGGGCGTGGTCGGGATCATCACTCCCTGGAACTATCCGGTACTGCTGGCAATCAGCCCGCTGATCTGTGCGCTGGCCGCGGGCAATCGGGCCATGATCAAGATGTCCAGTTTCACGCCGCGTACGGGGGAGACCCTGAAGCGAGCCCTGGCCGAAGCCTTCAGCGAAGATCAGGTCTCGGTGGTTACCGGCGGCGGCATTGTATCGGATGCCTTTAGCCGCTTGCCATTCAACCAGATGACTTTTACCGGCTCCACCAACGTCGGACGCACTGTCATGGCCGCCGCTGCCGAAAATCTGACACCGGTTCTTCTGGAACTGGGAGGAAAGTCACCCTGTATTATCCACGAATCCTATCCTATGGCCGACGCCGCGCAACGCATCGCCTTCGGTAAGTGCTGGAATGCCGGGCAGACCTGCGTCGCCCCGGACTATGTCTTCATTCCGCGCGGCAAGACCGCCGAATTTGTGGCCGCCATGCGCAAGGCGGTTACCACGATGTACAGTAGCCTGGTCAACAATCCGGACTACACCAGCATCGTCAATGACAAGCAATACAAGCGCATCAACTCCTATATTGATGACGCCAAGGCTCAAGGTGCTGAAATCCACGAAATCAATCCAGCCGGGGAGTCCTTTGCCGGGACGCGCAAGATGCCGGTGTTGCTGGTTGGCAAGGTCAGACCCGACATGCTGATCGCCCAGAATGAGATCTTTGGGCCGGTGCTGATGATGATGGAGTACGACCGCTTGGAGGACGCGATTCATTACATCGGCGAGCGGCCGCACCCCCTCGCCTACTATTATTTTGACTACGATGAGAAGCGCGCGGATTTCGTCATGCGCAACTCCCAGTCCGGCGGCTTCTCTGTCAATGATGTGATTACCCACGTTGCCGTTGAAGACCTCCCCTTTGGCGGCGTCGGCCACTCCGGTATGGGCAAGTATCATGGCAAGGAAGGATTTGCCTCGTTCTCCAATGCCCGCTCGGTGCTGGTGAAGCCCAAATTCTGGACGGTACGCTTCCTGGCCGCGCCGTTCACCAAGCCTTCCCATAAAATCATTGAAAAAGTGTTGTTGAAATAACAGAGCACTTGCCGTCAGGGGGCCGTTTTGGTATAAATGCGCCCCTTGCTGTCTGCCGCTCATGGCGGCGGTTCTGATTGCATTGCGGAGTTTCCTAATGTCTAAAGTTTGCCAAGTTACCGGGAAGCGCCCCATCACCGGTAATAATGTTTCCCACGCCAACAACAAAACCAAGCGCCGGTTCCTGCCGAACCTGCACTACCATCGTTTCTGGATGGAAAGCGAAAAGCGTTTTGTGCGTCTGCGTGTTTCTTCCAAGGGCATGCGCACCATTGACAAGCTGGGTGTTGATGCGGTTGTTGCCGACCTCCGTGCCCGCGGCGAAAAGATCTAAAGCCTGATTTGGCCTGGAGTAAGCATCATGCGTGACAAGATTCGTTTGGTATCCTCTGCCGGTACCGGTTATTTCTACACCACCACCAAGAACAAGCGCACCATGCCTGGCAAGATGGAGATCAAGAAATTTGATCCCAAGATTCGCCAGCACGTGGTGTTCAAGGAAGCCAAGATCAAGTAATCCCTGATCACGGCATCAAGGCCCGACGGTGCGCAAGCCCGGCCGGGCCTTTTCTTTGGGAGTCCGCAGGATGCCAGAACTACCGGAAGTTGAAACAACCCGCCTCGGTCTCAGACCGGTCATCGGACAAACCATCCAGACCGTGGAGATCCGCAATCCTTCGCTGCGATTGCCTGTATCCCCGGAAATCCAGTTTCTGGAAGGATTGCCGATCCTGGAGATCCGCCGCCGCGGCAAGTACCTGCTTTTCCAGACGCCCCGAGGGTGGTTTCTGGTCCAC
>CAZPZK010000249.1:0-5132 GCA_964591095.1 uncultured Moraxellaceae bacterium
AACTGGAAGAACAGGGGCAGGGCGCCCTCAAAGTCGGACGCGCGATAGAGCGCCCAGCCGCGCTTGTAGAGCGAGCTGTCGTAAAAGTCGGAATTCTTGGCGTCCAGCACCTTCTGGTAATAACCCGCCGCTTCGGTGAAGCGGTTGTTGGCGAAAGCATCCTCGGCCAGGCGGAAATGGACCTCCACCAGATAAGGGGATTTGGGATACTTTTGCGCCATTTCCTTCAGGGCGGCGGCAGACTCGGCCTTCTTGCCCATCAGGTCGTAAGTCTTGGCGAGGTCGTAGTAAATCTCGGCCCGTGCCTCCGGAGAAGGCATCCGTTGCAGCAAGTCCCGGTAAAACGCGGCGCTGTCCTCCAGCAACCGCATTTCCTCGGCATCGGCGGGGCCGCGCGCAGTTCCCGTCTTGAGCTTGCGCGCCACCTGCAGGTAGGCGTTGGCGGTTCCGGGGTCCTTGGCCTTGCGGGCCTGCTCCAGAATCTGCCGGTAGAGGCTTTCGTTCAGCTTGTCATTAACCTGTTCATCCAGGGTTTGCGGTTGCGGCACCGGGTCGGTTACCGTCGGCGCCGCAGTGGCGGTAGCAGTGGATGAAGCGGCGGCAATCGCTTGCACCTTTTGCAACTGAACGCGGGAAGTCGCGAGCTGGTCATCCAGCTTGGGAATGTCGATGGTGACGCGTTCCAGGCTGGCCAATGTCGGACGCCCGGAGGTGGCGGTCTGGCCAGCCACCAGGGCCGGTTTCAGCGCGGGATTGCCGGAAGCCGCATTACCGCCCTGCACCTGGGGTGGAGCGGAGTTGCAGGCGGCCAGCAACAGGCTGGCGGCCAGCGGACTGAGATGGAATAGTGAGGTCGGTCTTGTCATGATTTGCCACTGCTTTCGGTGGGAGCCGGAACAACCTTGCTTTCTACGCGTTCAAGGCCGAGGTAGGATTCACCGAGGTAATTGGTCAGGACATCACGGCGCTCCTGCAAGAGCTGCCTGGCCAGAGCCCGCAGGTAGTCGCGGTATTGTGTCCGGGCAACCACCAGACGCTCTTGAGCGTCGACAATACGCTTTTCCAGCACGGGCAGGCGCGTGCTGTAGCCGGCGCGGGAAATCTGCTGGTTGTCGGCGAGCAGGCTGTCCAGCACGGCCAGCCGCGACTTGGCTTCGCGCAGGCCGGCGGTGGCCTGCTGCAGTTTGTCGAAAATCTCGTCTCGCGATGCGGCGTGGCGGGCAATTTCAAACAGGGTGATGCTTTTCAGGCGGTCAAGACGCTGGGTGGCTTCGTGAATTTCCCGTTCATTCTGGGGAGTTTTCATTTTCTGCAGCTTGCGGCCCAAGCGGTTGAGCTGTTGCAGCCGGGCGTTTTCGGCCTGGGTGGCGGCATCGGTGTAGGCGTCAGCGCTGGTATTCATTTGCTTGAAGCGCAGTTGCAGATCCTGCCAGCGGCGAACCAGGGCCACGTACTTGTCCTTGAGCGCCACCTGCCTCTCCGCCTGCACGGAAACGGTGTCCTTACGGGCCTCCAGGGTACGCGCCAACTCGCCCAAGGCGACCACATCGCGTTGACGCACATCCATCAGGACGCTCATCCGGCTTAACTGCTGGTACTGGCGAAAGCCCTCGGTAAAGCGGGGCGAGGCAAACAGTTTGGCGAAAAGACCGGCTGTAATGGCGTCGTTGGTTGCCGGGATGGGGCGGACGTTGAGCGGGTCCAGATCCTCGGTGTTGATCTTTTGCGGAGCGAGGACATCGGGCCAGTTGTCGGCGTCAATGCGCAGAGCCGTCTTTTCCAGCAGCACCATCTGGTCGCGCAGCACCTTGCTGGCCAGCCGGTAGCCGGAAAGCGCCTGAGCCTTGAAGCCCATTTCCTCATAGGCGCGGGCGCTCAGCAGCCAGGACTCCTGTACCGCCGGATCTGCCGGGTTACGCTTCTGCAGTTCCAGGCAAGAGGGCAGGGTCTCGGCGTATTTCTTTTGCATGAAGTGCGTGTAGGCCAGTGTCAGCAACGCCTGATTGCTGAACGGGCCTTCCAGCCTGACGCGGAGCAGGGACTTGCGTGCCGCCTCGGGGTCCCCGGCCTTGAGGTGATAGTAGGCCACGGCCAACGCGGCCTTGTCCTTGAGGTTCAGGCTTTCTTCGTCATTGCCGGATTGCTCGACCAGGCTGTTCAGTCGCAGCAGGCCGGGAACGGATTTCTTGTCCTGGAGGTAGGCAATGCCGAGGTTGTACATGCCGTAGCTGGCCATCATGCCTTCACCGGGCATATCCTGGAGCATGACGATGGCCTCGGAATAGGCCTTTTTGCGGATCAGGATGTTGGCGAGCATGAGCCGGCGCTCGGACTCCTGATAGCTGGTCAGGTTGGCGGGCGGCTTGCGCAGGTAGTTTTCGGTAGGGGCGTCATTGCCCAGTTGGTAGAGCAGCTTGCCGTAGCGGATCCACGGCATGTTGCGGGTGCTCGACGGAATGTCCTGCCCCTGCACCCGTGAAATGGCGACGTCACCTTCGCGCGGCAGGCCGAACTCGGTGTAGAGGTCGCCGACAAGCATCTCGGTATGCGGATCATCCAGACCGAAATCGCCGGACTGCTTGGCTTCAAGCACCTGGTTCAGGGCGGAAAAATGATGGCCCAGATGATAGTCGTAGTAGATCTGTCCGAAGATGGGTTCCCGGATATCGGTCGAGACTTCCAGGCGCTTGCGCAGGTCCACGGCCTGGGATACGCCTGAAACAAGGGTCAGGGCAACCAGTCCCCATCCCCGGATGTGTTTTTTTCTGAGCTTCATGGTGGCTTTATTCCTGAACCGTCCGGACTAGTTCTTGCTTTCCCACTCATTGAAGGTGAAGACGGCGGGTTGCGCGCCCGAAGGGTCTTCGGCCGCCTTGATCTCGATGATCTTGCGCAGGTTACCCTTGTTGAAGGTGTAGGTGACGGTGCGCTGGAAGTCCTTGCCGCGGGCATCATAGGCGTTGATCACGGCCTTGAGGGTATGCTGGCCGCTGTTGAAGTTGCCCATGAAGACGCGATGCAGGCCTCCCTTGCCCAGCGCGGCGGTTTCCTGCTCGGAATAGGCATGGTAGCCCACATGCTGGTCATCGACGCTGAGGTTGACATCGACCAGGCGGATGCGGCTGCCGGCATTGATGCCCATCAGGATGGCGGCGCTGGAGCTGGGGTAAAGCAATTCGCTTTCCAGCTGGGTGATTTCACGGTTGAGATTGAGCAGGTCGGATTTCAGGTCCTGCAAGTCGGCCGGGACGCTGCTCTCGCCGGCGGCAAAAGCGGTGTTGAGGACCAGAGCGGCAAAAAAGCCGGTAACAATCGAGATTCCCTTGTTCATAATAGTGTGCAATTGGCTGGTTGAATTATATACGCCACCCGGCGGAAGGATGACGCCAGAATGCATGTGCAAGACTGTCCGAGATTAACGCATAAAGGACTTGCGTACGTCAAAGGGTTGTTACGGCGCAAAAGGTGATGTATTTGGCAGGGAGCGCCAATCACAGGTTTGCCTTGTCGGCGGAAGGGCCGGGGCTTTAACAGGGGGTGGCAATGAAAATCGTTGCGGATGAAAACCTGGCACTGGTCAGGGAGCTGTTTGCCGGGACGGGCGAACTGGTCTGCAAGCCCGGGAGAGCCATGACAGCCGGGGATGTCCAGGATGCGGATGTGCTGCTGGTCCGTTCCGTGACGCGCGTGAACGCGGACTTGCTGGCGGGAAGCCGGGTAGGATTTGTCGGCACGGCGACCATCGGCACTGACCATCTGGATCTGGACTGGCTGCGTCAGGCGGGCATCCGGGTCGCCGCCGCGCCCGGATGCAATGCCCGCAGCGTGGTTGAATATGTGTTGTCGGGGTTGTGTGACCTCTGGCGGAGGGGGCGTCTCGATTGGGAGAACACGGTCTTTGGCGTGGTGGGCCTGGGGAATGTGGGTGCTCGGCTGGCGCGTGTCTTGCAGGGACTTGGCCTGAACGTCTTGGGTTCCGATCCGTTGGTCTGTCATGACGATATTGAGCAGCAGCCTCTGGAGGTCCTTCTTAGGGAGGCCAATGTATTGTCGCTGCATACGCCCCTGACCCGTGGCGGAGCGTTTCCCACCTGGCATCTGCTGGATGAGGCGCGACTGAGCAGCTGGCGCCATCCCGGCATGCTGATCAACAGCGGGCGTGGAGCGGTGATTGACAATCAGGCCCTCAAGCGGTTGGTGGAGGCCGGATTTATTCAGGGTCAGGATGTAATCCTGGATGTCTGGGAGCACGAGCCGGAGATTGATGCCGGGCTTCTGGACCTGATCGGCTTGGGCACGCCGCACATCGCCGGATATAGTCAGGAGGGAAAATGGCAGGGTTCGCTGATGATCTATGACGCGTTGGCCGATTTCGCCCGCCTGGGCCCGGTGGATGTGGCGGGCCTGTTGCCGTCGGGAGTCACGTCCTTGACGCTGGAGGGCAGTGGTTGGCAGGCGTTGGCCGGGTTGATTGAAGACGTCTATCCGATTCGACGCGATGATGCCGATCTCCGCCATGCATACCGCTTGCCGGTAACGCTGCGCGCGGCCGCGTTTGATGCCTTGCGCAAGCAATATTGGCCGCGCCGGGAGTTTTCCGCTGCCATGGTTCAGATCGCGCCGGGTGTGGATGAGCGTACCCGGACGCTGGCGCGGGCGCTGGGATTCCGCCTAGCGGAATGAGGCGGCGGTCTCCTTGCCGCCCCCGCCTGGCAGGGGGCAAAAAACCCTGACGAACGGCAGTCATTTTGTAAAATTTTCGTCTAAAATCGCGCGGTTTGATCTCATCCCGGATGGCGGAGAAGCCCTCATGCTGAATGTCTTTGTGGCAATCTATTTGCTGGTATCGATCGGAATCGGACTCTATGCGGCCAGACGGGTGCATAGCAGCAAGGACTATGTGGTGGCGGGGCGCAGCCTGCCGCTCTACATCACGACAGCTACGGTTTTTGCAACCTGGTTCGGCTCGGAAACCGTGCTGGGCACCTCATCGACCTTCATCAACGAGGGAATGGGCGGCATTGTTGCCGATCCCTTTGGTGCCTCGCTGTGTCTGATCCTGGTCGGGGTATTCTTTGCCGGCAAGCTTTACCGCATGACCTTCGATCCCGAGGGCGTATGGTCCACCCTGC
>CAZPZK010000250.1:0-5130 GCA_964591095.1 uncultured Moraxellaceae bacterium
GCTGGCTTCTCAATCGCCACTGCATACGGATGTCAACTACGGCGGGTTTCAGCGACTACCGCCCCACTCACATAGCCATCAAGGGAATAGCGCATGAAAAAAACACTGATTGTCAGCCTGATTGCCGTGGTCCTGTCTTCACTTGCTGGATGCAATAAACCCTCCTCCACGGATAAACCCACCACATCCGCCCTGGAGCCTGTGCTCAATCCCTCTGGGTTTGATCCGGAGTTTGAGGGGGTGCTGAAGCGCTCCGAAGATCACTTCAAGAGCAATGGATTCAAGCCGCTGGCCAACCATTGCTGGGATTACACAACAGCGCGCAAGTGCATTGCGCTTTACGCGAAGGCAGGGAATGGCTCGCACGCCTCATCGGCAGACATTGGCGGCTTTTTTGCCGAGTACAATCACACCAGCAAGCAGTGGGATGTCAAGGCTGAGAGCCTAGCTTTTTCCGAGAATGGCACATGGGGGGAGGCGCCCATACCAACATTTGTCAAGTTGGGTCCGGATCGCTATGGCTTTGTCATGACAACCGGCTTCACGCAGGGGGGCTTTTACGATGAACTCCTGACCCTCTATGGCGTGAATGGCAAAGGCATTATTGAAATGCTGCGACTTCCCATCGCGTACGATAACGGGATGACCGGGGAGGAAGAATCCGGTCTCTATGAGGTTCAAGTCATGTTGTCGCAAGTGATTGATCCGGCAAAGGAGTTTTACGACCTGAAAGCCACTCTGACGGTAAAAGGCAAGTACGACCTGGAAAACAATCAAGAATTGACCAAGCTGTTCGGGAAGGCGAAGGAGGTGATGCTTGCCTTCCATAATGGTGAATATATCCCCGAAGGGGAGACCACGGGAAAATAGATGGCCTGACGCCCCTTCTCTCGTCTAATAGGAGTCACTTCGCGAGACCAGGCGGAAGTTCCAGCACTCGGTCTCGGAAGTGACGGTGTGGGAACGGGTATAATCCCCCCGCCGCACCGCCGGCGCCTCTCCCATAGCACAACGCAAAGGACGACTCCATGCCACTCCTCTCGCTCGCCCTGCTGATCAGCGTTGGCGTGGCCGTCACGATCACGGTCCTGGCCGCCCGCCTGCGACTGATAGATCAGGGGCAGGTAAAGATCGTCTTTCTGTTGACATTGATCCTGGCGCTGACCGGCGCCGCCCGCTGGCTCAAGCCCAGCGTGCCCGCCCTCGGCATGGGCAGCATGGCCAGGGAACTGGCGGACAACCAACCGTTGGCGGCGCTCCAACAATACGATGCCGAACTCTGGGAAGAAACCGTCCCGCAGCTCAATGCGCATGCCCATCATGGCCAGAGCCGCGCGGATGCGGCCTCCGTCATCAGGTCCGGCCTGTACTACATCATGCGCCGCAAGCTCGGGGAGACCAGCAACGAAGCTGCGGTGGGCTTCATTTCCGCGCGGATGGATGAAATGGAATATTACGCCCGCCGGGGCGAGGAACTCTGTTACATGCTGATGGAACCGCCGCCGGGCCTGGTCTTCCTCAAGGCGGAAACACCGCCGGCCTCGCTGCCGCAACAACTGGACTCCGCCATGATCCGGGTCATCCGCGATGCGGCCCTTAACCCGCAACCCGCGCCGACCGAGGAAGAAGTGGCCGCGTTGCTGTCCCAATGGTCCAGCGAGGACCGGCGGATGGAAGATCCGGCCGCGACCGGCAGCGGCACCCGGCCGGAACAGTGCCTGGCCACGGTGCGCTCAACCCGCCGCCTGCTGGAAAAACCCGTGGCGGAAGCGGGCCCCTTACTGCGCATGATGTACGGACTCCCCCTGTCAACCCGGCGACATTGACACCCGGACACCCGCCCTGTGCCGGTGGATCACTTGCTGATCCACGGGCCCTCCTCACCGGATGGCGGGCACGACTGGGGGCAAGACGCCCTGTAATCAAAAATTCACCGGAACGTCACTGGACGCCGCACTCCGGCCACGCTTTAATTCCGTGCTTTTCCATAACCATAGTGATCACGAGGGTATGCCATGAAGGTGCTGGCCTGCTACAGCATGAAGGGCGGCGTTGGCAAGACCGCCACGGCGGTGAACATTGCCTGGCTGGCGGCGAACGCGGGGCTGAAGACCCTGCTGATCGATCTCGACCCACAGGGCGCGTCGTCCTTTTATTTTCGGGTGAAACCGGCGAAAAAGGACTGGGCCGAGCGTTTCTTCAAGGCTTACGAACACCTGCTGGAGCATGTGAAAGCGTCGGAATATCCCAACCTGCACGTGATCCCCGCGCATCTGGGCTTCCGGGATTTCGACGTGCTGCTGGAGAGCCTGGGCAAGCGCCGGCAGCGGCTGGACACCATCCTGAAAGGGTTGCGCGACGATTACGACCTGGTGATCCTCGACTGCCCGCCCACCATCGGTCATCTGGCCGAGGCCGTGTTCACCGCCGCCGACTGGTTGCTGGTGCCGGTCATCCCCACCACGCTGTCGGAACGAACCTTCGACCAACTGCTGGCCTTCTTTGACGAGCACGACTATTCCAAGAAGAAGCTGCTACCCTTCTTCGCGCTGGTGCAGGCGCAGAAATCGCTGCATCACCACACCATGGACGCCTTGCGCGCCCGCAGCGACCGCTTCTGGCAGACCACCGTTCCCTTCACCGCCGACATCGAGAAAATGGGCGAGCACCAGACGCCGGTATTGAGCTTTGCCCCGCGCGGCAAGGGCGGGCTGTCCTATGCCGCGCTCTGGGCGGAAATCGCCCCGCTGATGGACTGAGGGCGTCAGTGCATCGGCAGCTTCAGCGAATTCAGCGCCGCCTTGATTACCTTCCGGAAGCGCCATGACCGCCCGTTCCCCCAAATCCGGGCAGCACGCAGGGATTAAGGAACTGACGCTGCCACAACAGTTTCCGGTCAACTTCCGACAAGGCGGCCTCATCGCAGACACGTTCCCATTCCTCGTGGATAACGGCAATCTGCCGCTCCACGATGCGTTTCGCCTGCTCTCCGGAAAGGAGGAATTGCGGGGCCGCCGACAGGCAGACATCGATCCGGCTCATGCGGTTATTGCCGTGGATCAGCATCGCCTGTGAAGCCTCGTTACCGGCCCGCCCCTGCGGACAAATATCATAGGCTGGCGTCAGCGAGAGGTTTTTTCCATCCCAAAAAGCGGCATGATTCCGCGCATGGTCGTCGGTGTTGCCGCAGAGCACGTTGAAGATCAATCGGGCAAACAACTCATGCAGGTTGGCGACCGGCTCGCTAAAGCGATGTCGGATGATTTCAGCCAACTGCTCATAACTGGCGTAGCGCGCCATCATTTCGTCCAGCTCCAGCACGGTCAGCGCCGACACCATGCTCCGGCGTTGCCAGCCCCCCGGGGCGGCAAGCCGGTCAAAGCGTTCTATCAACAGCACATCCTTGCGCGCCGCCTGCACCAGCCTGACCGGCGCAACCTGTAACCCGGCCAATGCCGCCAGGCGCATGGCGACAAATTCGGTTTTGACGATGCTGTACAGGTCGCTGCTACTGGAAAACTTGGCAATGTACTTCCGCCCCTCCGCATCAATCAGCGCCTTGGGACGCGCTCCGCCAATGGACGTGCCATGATTCAGGGCCTGATCCAGTTCCGGGGACAGTGGCACACCCTGTTCGACCCTGGCAGCCGACTCCAGCAACTCCTCCAGCGTGGCATGCCCGGACAAGCGCGGGACGTATTCGGTCGGGGACTGCTGGAAATCCAGCGCCCCGATCCGGTCAGAGCCTGACTCCAGCCAATAGGTCAATTCATGGAGTACCGCCGTATCCGCATTCACCCCCTTTTGCCCAAGGAGGCGGTTGAGGATCACCCGCCTGCCCCAGGCGTCCGGAGCGGCATCGCGGAGGCAACCAGGCATGGACAGACCGGGCAACAACGGCAGCCTGCCGGACCGGAGGGGCAACTCACGGTCATACAGGGCGACGGCGTTTTCCCTTCCCAGATAGCTTTTACCGTAGTTGAAGTGAAGTTGGTCGCCTTGCCGGGCCAGTTTGCCGGCAACCACAGGTCCGGTTTCACCGGGCAACCAGACCCAGACATAGGCCTCGGTCGCTTCAAGACTAGAAGTCATCATCCACGTCCTGCCCGGCCGGTCGGGCATACCGGGGCAACAAGGCCAGCCGATCGTCGAGGCGCTGGATATGGCCGGTGAGGCCTGCCGCATCAAAAAGCGGCAGGCCCAGCAAGGTGGCGAGTTCGAATGCCACGCCGATTTCGCACCTGGGATCGCCGTTCTCAATGCGCTGCAGCAGGCCGCGCGAAATCCCGGCGCGCTGGGCAAGTTCAGAGGCCGGCATCTTCCGTTCCATGCGGGCAAGACGCAATTGCCTGCCCAGCAGCGCGAGGGCTTCGAGGGTATGGCGGGAATAGGCTCTGGCTTCTGGCCTCGGCATGGATTGCCTCATCTATGGATCATATTAGCCTCATGAGCATCATAGATGAAGCAAAACCGCAGTGCAATGCGGTTCCCGCATCCAGAACGCGATTACGGCATCGGCAGCTTCAGCGAATTCAGCGCCGCCTTGATTACCTTCAGCCGCGAGGCGTCATAGGGCGAGAAGAACAGCCGCACCAGCATGATGCGCGAGGACTGCACCACCGCCCGTTCGTGCGAGAAGGCCTTGAAGCCGAAATGGCCGTGCGAGTTGCCGATGCCGGAGTTGTTGACGCCGCCGAAGGGCAGGTTGCCGTGCACGAACTGCATTAGGCAATGGTTGACGCAGGCGCCGCCGGAACTGGTGCCCTGCAGCACCCGGTTGATGTTGGCCTGGGTGTGACTCCAGACATAGATCGCCAGCGGCTTGGGCCGGGCGTTGATGTCGGCGATCACGGTATCCAGGTCGGTGAAGGGAACGATGGGCAGCACCGGCCCGAAGATTTCCTCCTGCATCAGCCGCGAATGCTCGGGCGCGCCTTCCACCAGCGTCGGCGCCACCCAGCAGCCGTCCACATCGACGTCGCCGCCGGTCAGCAGCGTGGCGCCGTGCTCCACCGCATCCTTCAGCAATGCCGCCACCCGCCCGGCATGGCGCGGATTGACGATGCGGGTCAGGTCCGGGCTCTGTTTCTGTTCCGCCGGCGTGGCCCCGTAGCGGGCTTCCAGCACGGT
>CAZPZK010000251.1:0-5122 GCA_964591095.1 uncultured Moraxellaceae bacterium
GCCGCGAGGGCGCGGCGCCGGGTCGGCGGTCGGCCAGGCTGGCCGCCAGCAGGGCGCGGTGGCGCGCGGAGCGCCAGTGCGTCGTCAGGGCATGGGCGTCGGCCGGGCGCAGGCCGGTTTCCGCTTCGCCGGGAATTTCGAGATCCCGCCATCCTTCCCCGAGCGCCAGGGCTTGGGGAATAGGCCGGCAGTGGATCCGTTCGTAAATGAATTCCACGGACTCGTCCGCCATCTCCGGCCAGCGCACCGCGCCCGCCGGCAGCGCCAGGCCGGGCAGGGCGTCAATCATGCCGTTGACGACGATATCGGCGGCGATGTTCCAGCGCCACCGCTCGCGTCCGCCGCGCCGGGGGATATGCTCCAGCGCCGCGTGCAGGATTTCGTGCAGCAGGATGCCACCGCGCTGGGCCGGGGGCAGGGCGCAGTACCAGTCCGGGTTGAGCAGGATGCGGCGGCCGTCGGTGGCGGCGGTGGGGATCTCTTCCCGCCACTGGTAGTCGGCAAACAGCGACAGCGTGGCGAAGAACGGCTGGCCTCGCTTCAGCAGCAACAGGGCGCGCGACAGGCAGTCCTCGCGCAGGGCGTCGCGGGTCATGTCCATCGCTCAGGCCGTCATCCACTGCACCAGCTGTTTGAGGTAGTCCATCATCTCCGGCCGCGACAGCAGGGCTTTCTGGAAGCGCGGCAACTGCTTGCGCTCGCGCAAGAGCGGAATCATGTCCGCCGCGAACAGCTGGATCCATTCCGGCCGCGCCTTTTCCACCAGCCAGCTCATCGCGTGGAAGGCCTGCCCGGCATCCTTGGCGCGCGCCACCAGCGCCGTCACGGTGGCATAGCGCACCGACGGCTCGGCCGGAAAATCCGCCCCGCCCTTGCCGTGCAGGATGGCGTCGATATCCGGGGTATCGCGGGTCAGGGTGAGGAAGGCGTCGAACTCGGCCGCCGGACCGACGCCCACGGCGGGGGCGATGTCCAGCCCGGCCCGCCGCAGCTGGTTGGCCATGTCCCAGGAGCGCGGCGAGGGCCAGGCCAGTTGCCCGGCCTGGAAGGCATGCAGCAACTCCGGGCGGAAGGCGAGGAAGGCGATCAGGGCGTCGTCGATTGCGTGCCGCAGCGCATAGGCGCGGAAATCCTCCAGCGAGGGAGCGACTTCCAGATGGATAAAGCGGTTGGCCAGCGGCGCGGGCATGTCGAAGACGGCGGCGCGGTCCTCCTTGCGGTTGCCCGCCGCCCAGACGTACCAGCTGTCCGGCAGCGCATAGGAGCCGACGCGGCGGTCCAGGATCAGTTGCTGCGCCACGCCCTGCAGGGCGGGCGGCGCCAGGTTGATTTCGTCCAGGAACAGCACGCCCGCGCCATCGGCGGGCAGGAATTCCGGCGGCAGCCAGCGCGCGCGGTCGCCTTGCGGCGCGGGCAGACCGCGCAGGTCGGTCGGTGCCAGCTGGCTGAGGCGCAGGTCGATGCAGGACAGCCCGTGCTGTTCGGCCACCTGCCGGACGATGCTGGACTTGCCGACGCCGGGCGGCCCCCACAGCATGACGCTGAGGCGCAGCCGGTGATCCAGCAACTGGTTGAGGTAACGGTTGAGTTCACTGGGCGTCATGGCGGGTTCTCTTGACCGGACGGGGCGGGGGCTTCCCCCGGGCTTCCATGCTACCGCTTCCACAAAAGGCGTGTGTTGCACGGCATCCCCTTTATCGCAAATCAGGGCCGGGCTTGCCAAGCCGCGAGCGACCCGCCGCCGGACGCAGGACCGACACGGCCCCGCCACCAGACGGCTGACCTGCTCCCGCCACGCCGTGTTCGGCAGCGGTTAGGCGGTTGATCCGGCGCTAGTGTTTGTCACTATACTTGGCAACCGCCATTTCCACCGGATGAATCCCCATGCCTTTCCAACCCACCCTCGACCTTGGCCATGGCATTACCCGCATTGAGTCCGGCATGGTGCGCGACGAACTGGTGGCCTGCTATCTGGTGCAAGGCGGCGAGGAATTCGCGCTGATTGAAACCGGCACCAATAACAGCGTGCCGCGCCTCCTGGCGGTGCTGGCGCAGCGCGGCATCCGGCCGGAGCAGGTGAAGTATGTCATTCCCACCCATGTGCATCTGGACCACGCCGGGGGCGTGGGCGGGCTGATGCAGCGTTTGCCGGAAGCGACCCTGCTGGTGCATCCCAAGGGGGCGCGGCACCTGATCGAACCGGGCAAGCTGAAGGCGGGCGCGATCGCGGTGTATGGCGAGGCGGAATTCGCGAAGGTGTATGGCGACATCATTCCGGTGGAATCGTCGCGGGTGCGCGCCATGGAAGATAACAGCGAGGCGATGCTGGGGGACCGCAGGCTGGTGTTCCTGGATACGCCGGGGCATGCGCGGCATCACTTCTGTGTGTTTGATCCGGCGTCGAAGGGGGTGTTTACCGGGGATACCTTCGGCTTGGCGTATCCGGCGCTGACGACGGCGCAGGGGCCGTTCATCATCCCGACGACGACGCCGGTGCAGTTTGAGCCGGAGGCGTTGAAGGACTCGATCCGGCGGTTGCTGGCGTTGCAGCCGGAGCGGATGTACCTGACGCATTATGGGGTGGTGGAGAATCCGCAGGGGTTGGGGGAGCGGTTGCTGGGGATGGTGGATGATTATGTGGCGCTGGCTTTGGCGGCGAGGGAGGCGGGCGGCGTGGAAGATCAGGAACATCGTCTGGTGTCGGCTATGCGTGGCTATCTGTTCGGGAAGGCGCGGGCACATGGTTGCCCACAGGGTGATGAGGAACTGGAACGGTTGCTGGGGATGGATTTGCGGTTGAATGCGCAGGGGTTGGCCGTGTGGCTGGCGGGGAGGTGAGTGTGGTTTAACCGGAAGATTCCGTCCGATGCTTCGTGTTTGCTCCCCATTGCTTGTCGTGATAGATTGTACTTTATTCCTGTTAATGAATGATCAATCACGACAATGCCCCGCAAGAACCTGACCGAGGAAAACCTGCCGTTGGCGATTCAGGGCCGATTGCGGCAGTGGGGTTTGTGCGTCCGCCATGCGCGCATCCGTCAGCGTATCACCGTGCGGGATCTGGCGACCCGGATCCAGATCAGCACGCAAACGCTGGCACGGCTGGAGTCGGGGGATGCGTCGGTCCAGGCGGGCAGTTACCTGACGGCACTGTGGGTGCTGGGGCTGTTGGCGGAGATTGCGCCAGAACCGCAGGGGGGCTTATGGCAGGGAGAACCCGAGGTGAAGCGGGTGCGGCCGGAGCGCGATGATGACGACTTTTAAGCGCCAGGCGGCCTATGTGTACGTGCAGTTACCGGGCACGGCGGAAGCCCCCGGTGAATGGGTGACGGCGGGGCGGGTGGAGCTTTCCGCTGCGATGGGAGGTGCTGTATCCGCCGTCGGAAATTTCCGGTATGCCCCGTCCTATGTTGCCCGGCCGGATGCCCTGGCGCTGGACCCGATCGGATTGGCGCGTCTGGAGGCCGGGCTGACCTACCCCGTGTGGCGTTATGGCGGTCTGGCGGATGTGGTGCGTGACGCCTGTCCCGATGGTTGGGGCCGCCATCTGCTGCAGCGGGCCGGAAAACTGTCATCCAACGCCAGTGATTTCGAGGTGGCCCTGGCCAGTTCCAACAGTGATCGCTGGGGGGCGATTTGCCTGGGCAGCGGCAAGCAGCCTTCGCTGGCGCTGATGAAACAGCCCCGTTTGGCGAGACTGGATGAGTTGTTAACGGAAATTGAATTGCTGCAACGCTTTGAACCCGCCGCCAATGCCTTGCTGCGAAAGCAGCTGCTGGAGCGGCAGAGTGTGGGCGGAGCGCGGCCCAAGGTCACCTTGCGTGAGGGTGACAGCCACTGGATTGCCAAACCGCTGGAACGTGACGATGTGCGGGATGTACCCGCGCTGGAGCATGCCACCCTGCAATTGGCGGCCCGGCTGGGCCTGAATGTCGTCTTGTCGCGGTTGGAGCGCACGGCGGCGGGCCGCAGTGTGTTGCTGGTTCGGCGGTTTGATCGGGATGGGGAGCAACGTTCTCTGACCGTCAGCGGTGCGACGCTGCTGGAGCTGGAATATCCGGGACGGGAGACCGGCTGTTATGTGGGGCTGGTGAATGCCTTGCGCCGTATCGGGTGTCCCCGGGAAGACTGGCAGGAGCTATGGCGGCGACTGGTGTTCAATGTGCTGGTGGGGAATGATGATGATCATCCCCGCAATCATGCCGCCCTGTATTCGGTGGCCGAGCGGCGCTGGCGGCTGGCTCCGGCCTTTGACCTGGTGCCGAACGGGTCGGAGCGGCCGCGCATGCAGGCCATGCGGGTGGACGGGTTGAGTCGGGAGGGCGGCCGGGAGGTTTTGCTGGCGGTCGCGCCGCAGTTTGGCTGGAGTCGGGAATTGGCTGAACGAGTGATACAGGAGATGGTAGAAGGGGCGATGGAGGCTATCCGGGATTTGCCGGGTCCGGAAAAGGATTGGCTGGAGGCGATGGTGATGGGGGCGGGGTTTGGCTTGCGGGGCTGACGGCTGCTGCCCAAAATGCAGGCAATGCATGAGGTTTTTGTGGGTGATATCATGTCAATGTTGACGGTTCGCAATTTGCCCGAAGAGGTTCACCGCGCACTGCGAGTGCGTGCGGCTCTGCATGGGCGCAGTACCGAGGCGGAAGTACGGGAGATTCTGGCGGCGGCGGTAAAGCCCGAATCACGTGTCCGTATGGGTGACGCGCTGGCGGTCCTGGGCCGTGATATCGGGCTGACCAATGAGGACTTCGAGGTGTTTGATCGAGTCCGTGACAAACAGCCTGCCGTGCCGATGAGCTTCGAATGATTCTGCTGGATACCCATGTCGTTTCTGAGGCGATGAAGCCTGCGCCCGATGCTGCCGTTCAGGCTTGGTTGAACAATCAGGTTGCTGAAACCCTGTTTATTTCCAGCGTGACCGTCGCGGAGTTGCTGTTTGGCATTGGTGCGCTGCCGGAGGGAAGGCGTAAGGTGATGCTGGCCAAGGCGGTGGATGGATTGATGACGCTGTTCCAAGGCCGGGTGCTGCCTTTTGATACGGAGGCCGCGATTTGTCATGCGGAATTGGCGGTGAAGGCACGGGCCAATGGGCGGGGGTTTCCGACGCCGGATGGGTATATTG
>CAZPZK010000252.1:0-5107 GCA_964591095.1 uncultured Moraxellaceae bacterium
CTGAGACCCCGCCCCGCCTGTCCCGCCACGGGCGCGACAGGCCATCAACCGGAAAGACACCATGCCCTGGCTGCAACTGAAAATCGAAACCTCCAAGGCTGACGCCGAACGCATCGAGGAAATCCTGGAGTCCGTCGGCGCCGGCGCCGTGATGCTGGAGGATGCCGCCGACCAGCCGCTGTTCGAACCGCCGCTGGGCACCACGCCGCTCTGGGACGCTACCCGCGTCGTCGCCCTGTTTACCCCCGATTCGGAAATGGACGCCGTCCTCGACTACGTGGCGGCGGAGCTGGGCCGGCCGTTGCCGCCGCATCGGGTCGAGATCCTGGAAGATCAGGTCTGGGAGCGCGCCTGGATGGATCATTACCACCCGATGTGCTTCGGCGACCGCCTGTGGGTGGTGCCCAGCTGGACGCCGCCGCCGCGGCCTGACGCCATCAACCTGATGCTGGACCCCGGCCTGGCCTTCGGCACCGGCACGCACGCCACCACGGCGCTGTGCATGGAATGGCTGGACGGTCTCGACCTGCGGGATAAGGATGTCATTGACTATGGCTGCGGCTCCGGCATCCTGGCCGTGGCCGCGTTATTGCTGGGCGGCCGCCAGGCCTGGTGTGTGGACATCGACCCGCAAGCGCTGCAGGCCACGCGCGACAATGCCGCGCGCAACGGTGTCGGCGACCGCGTCACCACCTGGTTCCCGGAGGGGATGCCCCCGGTGCAGGCGGATGTCATGGTTGCCAATATTCTCGCCGGACCACTGGCCGAACTGGCGCCGGTGCTGGCACAATTGACCCGTCCAGGGGGAGATCTGGCCATTTCCGGGATTATCGAGTCTCAGGTGGAAGAACTGAGAAATGCCTACGCACCGTGGTTCAGCCTTGATACACTCCAGACTAAAGAAGAAAACTGGTGCCGCCTGTCAGGCAAACGCCTTGCCGGCGCCTGATACCGGCGCGAAAACCGGCCGACCGGAGCTTGAGGGAAGATGAGCGAAACCAAACAGACACGCTGCCCGTTCTGCAACAGCGTCTTCAACATCACCGATGCCCAACTCGCCGCCCGCGGCGGACATGTGCGTTGCGGCTCCTGTCTGCAGGTTTTCCGGGCTGACCAGAACCTGGTCACCGGCGCCGCTGTCACTCCTACGGCACAACCCAAGGCGCCGCCCCCTCCCCCTCCCGAAGCCGCCGTTTCCGAGAAGCCGATCGCCCCTCCGATCGTCGCCCATACCCAAAGCGCCGTCACTCCCGGCGACCAGCCGATCGGCCAGCGCAAGAAGAAAAAGCTGGAAGATGATTCTTGGGCCTTCAATCTGCTGGGTGATGAATCCGAGGATCTGACCGAGGGCGACGACCTGTCGCCGGCACCCTCCTCGCCTCCGGCGGCGAAACCCAGAGTCGCCGAGACTCCCCCCACGCCCGCCAAGACCAAGAAGCCGCTGTTTGATGACGAGTTGAGCGACATGCTGCATGAAGCATGGCAGGACAGCTCCCCCAGCTCCGGCCCCAAGCTGGGCGGCCATACCGAAGTCGACAAGATCAAGGTCGCCGCGGATGACAGCTGGGCGCAAGCCCTGCTTTCTGAAATCGCCGAGGAAGAGAAGAAGGAACAGGCCAAGAACCACAGCATGGAGGTGGTGAACCCGAACAAACCGAAACCCCGGGAACCCGCCCGCCCGGCCACGCCTCCCGCGGAAAAGCCATCACCCGCCCCTGCCTCCCGCCAGGACGCGCCGCAAGGCGCCAAGTCCGGCGGTTCGGGCGGTTCGGGCGGCAGCAGCGATGACGACCTGCTGAACTTTCTCAACAGCAACAGCGCCCCCACCCTCAGCCAGGCGCCCGCCTCGCTGCCGGTCGAATTGCACGCGCAGCGCCATCTCTCGGTGAACTGGGGCTACTACATCACCTGGACCCTGCTTTGCAGTCTGGCCATTGCCGCCTTTGCCGCTCAGTTCATCTATTTCAACTTCGAGAAACTGTCGGTGAGCCCGGACACCCGGCCCAAAATGCTGGCGCTGTGCGAAACGTTGGGCTGCAAGGCGCCGGAACCGCCCAATGTCGCCCTGCTCTCCATCCGCAAATTGGTGGTGCGGCGTCATCCCGAGGCCTCCAACGCCCTGCAGGCCGACGCCATCCTCTTCAACAAGGCGGACTTCACCCAGCCCCTGCCCGCGCTCAAGCTATTGCTGGTCAACAAAAAGGGCGACATCGTGGCCGGTCGCATCTTCCAGCCGCAGGAGTACCTGTCCAGCGACTTCTCGAACCTGCGCCGGATTCCGCCGGATACACCCATCCATGTCGAATTGAATGTCATCAAGCCCTCGGTCGCCTATGCCGGCTACCGGATGGAACCATTGCTCTAAGCCCACAGCCTTCCCGAAAACACCGCATTTCGGGAAGGCATGATTTAGTCTAAAAAACACTCTCCCTTGCCCCCGCTTTGCGGTATGATGCGCGCCGTTTTCCCGGCCCGACCCTCCGCCCATGCTCTCCCCCGTCGCCATCGGCCCTTACCGGATCGACCCGATCGCCCTCGCCCCGATGGCGGGCGTCACCGATCGTCCGTTCCGGCAGATCTGCCGTGAACAGGGAGCCGGATATACCGTGTCGGAGATGGTCACCTCGGATGCGCGGCTGTGGCATACCGCCAAGTCCAGCTTCCGCCTCAACCATGAAGGCGAGCCGGGCCCGCGCTCGGTGCAGATCCTGGGCTATGACCCGGCGATGATGGCCGAGGCCGCCCGCCTCAATGTCGAACGCGGCGCGCAGATCATCGATATCAACATGGGCTGCCCGGCGAAGAAGGTGTGCAACCGGCTGGCGGGATCGGCGCTGATGCAGGATGAAGCCCTGGTGGCCGACATCCTGCACGCCGTGGTCAAGGCCGTGGACGTGCCGGTGACGCTGAAGACGCGCACCGGCTGGAACCGCGACAACCGCAACGGCGTCTCCATCGCGCGCATCGCCGAGGACGCCGGCATCCGCATGCTGGTCATTCACGGCCGCACGCGGGCGGACAAATACGAAGGCCAGGCCGAATACGATACCGTGGCTGCAATCAAGCAGGCGGTGCGCATTCCGGTCTTGGCGAATGGCGACATCAACTCGCCGGAAAAAGCGTTAACAGTGCTGCAACAAACGGGCTGTGATGGTATTATGCTGGGCCGCGCCGCACACGGTCGGCCGTGGATTTTTCGTGAAATTCGCCATTTCCTGAGTACCCGCATACTGCTGTCACCCCCGGACCTTTCCGATCAGATTCAAGTCAGCCTGGACCACCTGGCCGCCTTGCATGCTTTTTATGGAGAGGAGCTGGGTGTCCGCTTTGCCCGCAAACATATTGGCTGGTATGCGCAGTATTGGGAACAGGGGCGTGACTTTGTCCGCCGCTTTCACGCACTGACCACCGGCCAGGCGCAACGCGCCGCCGTGCAAGCCTTCCTGGCGTCCTGCCGGGAAGGTTTCCCCGTTATCTCGTAGTAGTAGGGTCATTATGAGCAGTTTGAAGTCTTCGATTCCCGTCCCCCAGACCGATGCCGCCCTGCGCGTGCACGTCGAGCGCGCCATGCGTCACTATTTCGGCCAACTCAACGGTGAAAAGCCGTGTGAAGTCTACGAACTGGTGCTGGCCGAAGTGGAACGCCCGCTGTTGTCCGTGGTGCTGGAATACACCCGCGGCAACCAGACCAAAGCCGCCCAGATCCTGGGTCTGAACCGCGGTACGCTGCGCAAGAAGATGAAAACACACGGCTTTATCTCTGACTGATTATTGGTCACTTTTTCAGGGCAATTCGGCTAGAATTGCCCTTTTCTTTTTCAGGGTTACCCCTTCACTTTCATTTGAATTTCTTCGGGAATCGCCATGCAAGTCACTCGTGCGTTGCTGTCCGTGTCCGACAAGACCGGCATTGTAGAACTGGCCCGTGAACTGGCCGCCTGCGGCGTTGCGCTGCTCTCCACCGGCGGCACCTACAAACTGATCAAGGACAACGGCATTGCCGTGCAGGAAGTGGCCGAGTACACCGGCTTCCCGGAAATGATGGACGGCCGCGTCAAGACCCTGCACCCGAAGATCCACGGCGGCATCCTCGGCCGCCGCGGCCAGGATGACGGCGTGATGGAACAGCACGGCATCGGCCGCATCGACCTGGTGGTGGTGAACCTCTACCCCTTCGCCGCGACCATCGCCAAGCCCGGCTGCACGCTGGAGGACGCCATCGAGAACATCGACATCGGCGGTCCGACCATGGTGCGCTCCGCCGCCAAGAACAACGCCCACGTCGGCATCGTCGTCAACGCCGCCGACTACGGCCGCGTGATCGACGAGATCAAGTCCACCGGCGGCCTGTCGCAGGCCACCCGCTTCGACCTGGCCGTGAAGGCCTTCGAGCACACCGCGCAGTACGACGGCATGATCGCCAACCATCTGGGCAAGCTGGTCACCGAACCGGCCCAGCAGTTCCCGCGCACCTTCAACCTGCAGTTCAACAAGGCGCAGGACCTGCGCTACGGCGAGAACCCGCACCAGAAGGCCGCCTTCTACGTGGAGTCGAACGCGAAGGAAGCCAGCGTTGCGACTGCCAGGCAGTTGCAGGGCAAGGAACTGTCGTACAACAACATCGCCGACACCGACGCCGCGCTGGAATGCGTGAAGTCCTTCGTCAAGCCCGCCTGCGTCATCGTCAAGCACGCCAACCCCTGCGGCGTGGCGGTGGTGCCGGACGCCGAGGGCGGCATCGGCAAGGCCTATGACCTGGCCTACGCCACCGACCCGGAATCCGCGTTCGGCGGCATCATCGCCTTCAACCGCGAACTGGACGCCGCCACCGCCAAGGCGATTGTCGACCGCCAGTTCGTGGAAGTGATCATCGCCCCGTCCGTCAGTGCCGATGCCCTGGCCGTGACCGCCGCCAAGCAGAACGTGCGCGTGCTGACCTGCGGTGCCCTGCCCACCCCGGCCGAGCGCATCGCCGGTCTGGACTACAAGCGCGTCAACGGCGGCCTGCTGGTGCAGGATGCCGATCTGGGCATGATAGGTGAATCCGACCTCAAGATCGTCACCAAGCGCGCCCCGACCGAAGCCGAGATCCATGACCTGATCTTCG
>CAZPZK010000253.1:0-5081 GCA_964591095.1 uncultured Moraxellaceae bacterium
ATCCGAGTGGAGCAGCGGTCCGGCCATTGCATCCGAAACCCCGGCCCAGACCGCCTCCTTCATCCGGGATTTTGCCGAAAGCGGCTTGGTCAATATTGTCGGCGGTTGCTGCGGCACCACCCCCGAGCACATTGCCGCCATTTATCAGGCGGTGAAGGATATTCCGCCGCGCGTGATCCCGGTGATCGAACCGGCCTGCCGCCTGTCCGGACTGGAACCGTTCAACATCACGAAGGACTCGCTGTTCGTCAATGTCGGCGAGCGCACCAATGTCACCGGGTCGAAGAAGTTCGCCCGCCTGATCCGCGAGCAGAACTATGCCGAGGCGCTGGACATCGCCCGACAGCAGGTGGAAGGCGGCGCGCAGATCATCGACATCAACATGGACGAAGGCATGCTCGACTCGCAGGCCGCGATGGTCACTTTCCTGAACCTGATTGCCTCCGAGCCAGACATTTCGAGGGTGCCGATCATGGTCGACTCCTCGAAGTGGGAAATCATCGAGGCGGGCCTGAAGTGCATCCAGGGCAAGCCGGTAGTGAACTCGATCTCACTGAAGGAAGGCCACACCGAATTTGTCGAAAAGGCGAAGCTGTGCCGCCGCTATGGCGCCGCCGTCATCGTCATGGCCTTTGACGAACAGGGCCAGGCCGACACCGCTGCCCGCAAGCGCGAAATCTGCGAGCGCTCCTACCGTGTGCTGGTCGATGAAGTCGGCTTCCCGGCGGAAGACATCATCTTCGACCCGAACATCTTTGCCGTTGCCACCGGTATCGAAGAGCACAACAACTACGCCGTCGATTTCATCGAAGCCACCGGCTGGATCAAGCAGAATCTGCCACACGCGATGGTGTCGGGCGGCGTCTCCAACGTGTCGTTCTCTTTCCGCGGCAACGAGCCGGTGCGCGAAGCGATTCATGCCGTCTTTCTCTATCACGCCATCCGGCAAGGCATGACGATGGGCATCGTCAACGCCGGGCAACTGGCAATCTATGACGACATTCCCGCCGAACTGAAGGATGCCGTGGAAGATGTGATTCTCAACCGCCATCAGGGAGAGAGCCGTAACGATGCCACCGAAAAACTGCTGGCGATCGCCGACAAATATCGCGAACAAGGCAAGACCGGCGACAACGCCGCCGCCGACACTCTGGAATGGCGCAACCAGCCCGTGGAAAAACGACTGGAATACGCGCTGGTCAAGGGCATCACCGCCTTCATTGATGTCGATACCGAAGAAGCGCGCCTGCAAGCCAAACGGCCGCTGGACGTGATTGAAGGTCCGCTGATGGCGGGCATGAACGTGGTCGGCGACCTGTTCGGCGAAGGCAAGATGTTCCTGCCGCAGGTGGTGAAGTCCGCGCGGGTGATGAAGCAGGCCGTGGCCTGGCTGAACCCGTATATTGAAGCAGAAAAGGTGGTCGGCCAGAGCAAGGGCAAGATCCTGATGGCCACCGTCAAGGGCGACGTACACGACATCGGCAAGAACATTGTCGGCGTGGTGCTGGGCTGTAATGGCTACGACATCATCGATATGGGCGTGATGGTGCCTTGCGAGAAAATCCTGGAAACCGCGATCCGCGAAAAAGTGGACATCATCGGCCTGTCCGGGCTGATCACGCCGTCGCTGGATGAGATGGTCTATGTGGCGCGCGAGATGCAGCGCCAGGGCTTCAGGATTCCGCTGATGATCGGCGGCGCGACGACCTCGAAGGCCCACACCGCCGTCAAGATCGACCCTCAGTATCACAACGACGGCGTGGTCTATGTCGCCGACGCCTCGCGCGCCGTCGGTGTCGCCACTACATTGCTCTCCCCGGAAATGAAACCGGCTTTTATTGCCGAACGCCGCGCTGAATATGAAGAAGTGCGCGTGCGCCACGCCAACCGCCAGCCCAAGGCGGCCAAGCTGAGCTACGAACAGGCCATTGCCGAGAAGTTCAAGAAGGACTGGGATGCCTATACCCCACCAAAGCCCAGGCAATTGGGCGTGACCGTGCTGAAGGACTACCCGCTGGAGGAAATCCGCCAATACATCGACTGGACGCCGTTTTTCATCACCTGGAGCCTGGCGGGCAAATTCCCGGCCATTCTCAACGATGCCGTAGTGGGCGCGGAAGCCACCCGCCTTTTCAACGACGCTCAGGCGATGCTGGACAAGCTGATTGGCGAAAAACTGCTGCAGGCGAACGGTGTGGTCGGTTTCTGGCCCGCCGCACAGGTCAACGACGATGACGTCGTGGTCTATGCGGACGACTCGCGCCAAACGGTACTGACCACCTTGCACCACCTTCGCCAGCAAAGCGACAAGGTTAGCGGCAAGCCGAATTACTCGCTGGCCGACTTCGTCGCGCCGCAGTCATCCGCCGCCAAGGACTATATTGGCGGCTTTGCCGTGACGGCGGGGCTGGGTGCGGAAGCATTGGCAAAACAGTACCGTGATGCCGGCGATGACTACAACGCCATCCTGGTGCAGGCACTGGCCGACCGGCTGGCCGAGGCCTTTGCCGAACGCCTGCATGAGCGTGTGCGCAAAGAGTTCTGGGGTTATCAACCGGCGGAAGCGTTGAGCAACGACGAGCTGATCAAGGAAAAGTATGTCGGTATCCGCCCCGCGCCAGGCTATCCCGCCTGCCCGGAACATACCGAAAAAGGCACGCTGTTCTCGCTGCTGGAGGCGGAAAAGCATACGGGCATCGTGTTGACCGAGCACTTCGCGATGTGGCCGGCGGCGTCGGTGAGCGGATTTTATTATTCGCTGCCGGAAAGCACCTACTTCAATGTCGGCAAGCTCGACCGCGATCAGGTGGCGTCGTATGCACAGCGCAAGGGCTGGGATCTGGCGAAGGCGGAAAAGTGGCTGAGTCCGAATCTGGGTTATGATCCGGCCTGAAAGAAATGTCGCGGGCGTTTCCAGAGTAATATCTGCCGGAGCTATAACGCCTTCAGCATTTAGTCAACGCCTGATTTTTTCCTAAGAATCAGGCTGTTGGCGAAGATGGCATCCCAATCAATAATGGTGGTGTCATCCGGCCAGCCCCCACCACCACTCTGATCGCGCCGGGCGTCATGCGCCGAACTGTCCACGACGGCAAGTTCAAATCCGCCTACACGGATCTGGTCCCCCAGTCGCAACAATTGGACTTCATTGTGGAAAAGTTCATTCTTGCCCACCCAGACCGGATTGATACCCGCCGTGACTCGCAGCCACCAATTGCCAGCGACTTGATCTATCCGGCAATGCTCACGGCTGACATGCTTGTCCGGAAGCGGCAGCCCGCACTCCGGGCTGCGACCAACAGTCAACAGCCCCGTCAAGGGCACGGCGCGCTGCGCGGGCATGGGGATTCCCGGAGGGCATTTGAGGATCACCAAGGTCAGCATGGGTCAGACCGGTCAGTTCACCAAGGATGCTTCGAGAATGCCACAGCGGGTAATTCCATAGCAATAGCAATGAATTACAGGTGCAAAGGGAACTCTTCCCTCCGAAACTGCTCATTTGGCAAAAATGACGCCCAGCGCTTCCATGGTCTCGTGACGGTCATCCCCCAGCACCTGCTTGAGGCTCTGCTCCGGACGTATCGACACCCCGGAATGGGCCAGCTCCGCGACCACCGTCGCCACGTCCTTGCCGGACACCTGCGCAAGAACGACAACCGGCGCCGACACCAAGGCATTCATCGCCAGTTCGCCTCCGGACTTCTCCTCCTCCGGCGATGGCATGAACGACAGCCCCAGGATCAGCACAAATACCCCGACAATCGCCCAGGCGCCACGGCGCTGAAAATGCCGCTTGGCGCCAGCCAGATTGGCGGTGGCATGAAGACCGACACCCAGCAGCAAGACCCAGCTCAGCCACTCATGAGCCTCCTTGTTCAAACCGGAATCCAGATGAAAAAACATCAACACCCCGGTACTCGCAATCAAAACAAAACTCCCCATGGTCAGAGGGGTGGCCCAGTCTCTTAAAGTCATGTCAGTCTCCCAAGCGAATGCTCATGACATTATACCTCCTACACCCCCCTCCCAATGAAATTTACCGGGCCGGTTGATGTCCGGAATCCCGCAAAAAAAACGCCGGATCACTCCGGCGCTTTTTCTGTTCAGCGGCATTTGACATAACAGTGCGGCGGAATCTTGTCCTTGATCAACTCATGGTAATACGGCAAGAGCGACCAATGGATGAAGGGCTTGATGTGATGCGCGGTGTGATATCCGAGATTGCAGGTGCGGATGTTATACAGACGGCCCACACGGTTGCGCGACGCTTCATAGTGGTTCTTGGTGTAGAGGCCGCTGTGATGCTCGTAGGTCAGATCATAGACATACATCAACATGCAGAAGGAAGGCACCAGGAAGATAGCCAGATAATTCTGCCAATTGACCCAGGCCAGCGCCAACTGAACCGCCAGATAAGGAATAAGCATTAGCGTGAAATACAACAGCACTTTTGGACGCTTGCGAATGCCGACCAGAATGCTGTCATAGGAAGCGCGAAACAGCAGGTTCAGCGAATACTCGATCCGCGTCATTTTGCTGCCGTCCCGGCGCGCCCAACGTGATTCGTCTTCGTCCGCGTCGGGCGGCTGGTTCATGTAGTTGGGATGATGACCGAAATTATGATGCAGCACCCAGGCATAGGAAGTGATCATGGTCTGCGTGCCCAGCACCGTTTCAAAGACGCGGTTGAGAAACGGTGACAGAAAGGCATTGTGATGCTGCTGGTGGTGGTTATAGATGGCGCAGGTACCGAGAAACGGCAGCAATAGGATACCGGCAACGATCGCGCCAGCCAGGGGCAAGAACCACCACGCCAGCAACTGCACCACGAACAATCCGAAAATGAAGGCGACCGGTCCACGATCCGCATGGAATTTGAGGAGGGTTCCCTCCACGGTCTTGTTCTTTTGATATATTTCTTCAAGCGTCACAGCAAGATACCCGGCTTAACAGCAGATGTTGTTTTTGAAGGGCGACGCTCACTCACGGAAAAGACACAAGCGCAAGTGACTCGTGTCATATTATGACCGAAACGCGGAGCGAATGACACTTCGGCCGACGGCTTGCCGCCGGCCCCGGAT
>CAZPZK010000254.1:0-5070 GCA_964591095.1 uncultured Moraxellaceae bacterium
ACATATTCCGGAACATCCAGGATGACTTGAGTTCCCACCCATACCCCGGGCAGTCCGCAAGCCAGCACAAAAATTGAAAACCCCATTTTCAGGGAGCCGCTCTGGAGATGCCGGATACTGGCGCCAATTCCCAACGCCACGCTGGCTATCTTGTGTGTCGCCAGGGCGGTGCCAAACCCCAGTCCCAGCATCAGGAGCGCTGGTAATTGCAACAGGCCTGCCCCACCGCCGGCCAGTGCCGATAGCAGGTTGGCAATCAGAGAGACCACAAATAAAACCAACAGTTGGGTAGCTGACACAAGTCTCGTCCTTACTCTAGAATAGCCGGATTAGAAATATAGATGCTTCAGGCAGATGCTAATGAGTTTACCGAGGGCCTTTTTGCGTTGTTGCATGGCGGGCGTCCTGCTGGCGGCCAATCTTGCCCTCGCCGAGGCCGACTTGCCCGGCGGCAAGCAAGTCAAGCGCTGGTACCGCTATTACAACGATGCCGGCATCCCCATGTTGAGTGACCAGATTACCGAAGAACACGTCCGTCGCGGCTACGATGTGCTTGACCGTAACATGCTGATTGTTCGCCGCATTCCCGCCTTTAATCAGGAGGCCTACGAAAAGGACAAGGTCCGCCGTGACGCCATGCTGCTGCAGCAACAGGAAGATGCCCGGATCCTGCGACTGTACGCCACGGCCAGGGATGCGGAACTGGCCCGTAACCGCCTGCTTGACACGCTGGAAACCAGCATTGGCTACAACGGGATCCAGCTGATGCGCCTCAAGCGATTGCGTTCGGATGCCGTGGCGGAAGCCGCCGAGGCTGAGCGATCTGGCAAAGGCATCTCCGCCAAGATGAAAACCCAGATCAGCCAGCTGGACCAGCAAATCCAGGATCTGGTTTCCTTGATGAACAGCCAGCGCTCCGAACAGCAGAAGGTCCGCGAAGATTTTATCCCGATTATCAAGCGCCTGACAGAACTCGAAAGCAACCGCAAGGTGGATTCATCCACGACCTCCATGTCGCCCAACCGGTGACCCCCTTCCCTGGGTTCGCATCTCAGGTGCTCAGGCTTTCTTCAGCTTCTTGCGGTTGCTGATTAATGTACCGATGCCCTCATCCGTGAATATTTCGATCAGAGTAGCGTGCGGCAAACGCCCGTCAATAATATGGGCGCTGACAACGCCCCCCTTGACGGCATCCAGAGCGCAAGAAATCTTGGGAATCATGCCGCCGTAAATGGTGCCATCCGCAATCAGGTCATCCACATCCTGAGTAGACAAGCCGGTCAGGATATTCTTGTTCCTGTCCAGAACACCCGGGATATTGGTCAGCAAAATCAGTTTTTCCGCCTTCAGGGCTTCCGCTACTTTTCCCGCCACCAAGTCTGCATTGATGTTATAGGACTCGCCATCGTCACCCACGCCGACCGGGGCAATAACCGGAATGAAATCGCTTGCCATGAACAGATCAAGCACATCGGTCTTGACACCGGACACCTCGCCCACCTGCCCGATATCCACCTGCTCCACCTGCCCGTTTTCCAGCGTCTTTTCTATATAAAGCTTCCTGGCGCGAAGTAGGTTGCCGTCCTTGCCGGTAAGGCCCATCGCACGGCCACCGTTCTGGTTAATCAGATTAACAATGGACTTGTTAACCAGGCCTCCCAGCACCATTTCTACGACAGCCATTGTTTCCTGGTCCGTAACACGCATCCCATCCACAAATTGGGACTGCTTGCCGATGCGGTTGAGCAGATCACCGATCTGAGGTCCGCCACCATGAACTACCACGGGATTCAAACCCACGGTTTTCAGCAGGACGATATCCCTGGCGAAGGAATTCTCCAGTTCAGGATCAGTCATGGCGTTGCCGCCATATTTGACAACCACGGTCTTGCCATGAAAGCGCTGGATATAGGGCAGCGCTTCCGTCAGAACCTTGGCAATATTCAGGGCTGCGTCACGTGATAAGGCCATGCGGTATCTCTCGTTCTAGAAAGGCAACAACATCATGGGATCGGCGTCCTTGAGCCGCTCCCGGAAAAAGGCTTTGACCTGCTCCATCTCTTCTTCGGAGTTGCCTTCGAATTTGGCAATCAGGTAGGAACCGGTGTTGGACGCCCGAACCACGCCCCACCCGCCCGCGAACTCAACTCGCAGACCATCCGTGGTATTGACGGTGCCGTCAAAAATCTCATCCTGCTGGGCAACCAGCCGCTCCATGACATGCGCTTTTTCTTCATCGGAAACCGGGATCCGCAACTCGGGACTGACAACGCGCTCCGGAAATCCGGAAAACAGGTCATCCGCCGTGCCCATGCTCTGGGACAGTATTTCCAAAAAGCGGGCGGCGGCATACAGGCCATCATCAAAATCGCTCCAGCGATCATTGAAAATATAATGACCGCTCATTTCTCCAGCCAACGGAGCGCCGGTCTCCGCCACGCCGGCCTTGAGCCAGGTATGTCCGGTCTTTGTCATGACCGGGCGTCCACCATTGGTCGTAATGACGGAAACCAGATCCCGCGAACATTTCACATCGAACAGGATGTCGGCGCCCGGTTGAGTCGCCAAGACCTCACGGGCAAACAACATCAGCAGGCGGTCGCTGGGAACAATCTTCGTGGAGTTGGTGACCACGACCACGCGGTCGCCATCGCCATCGAAAGCCAGTCCAAGATCAGCACCGCTGATCGCAACATCACTCAGCAGGTCCTCCAGATTTTCCGCGCGGGAAGGATCCGGATCATGATGCGGGAAATGGCCATCGGGCTCGCAGTAAAGCGGGCTGACCGTGCATCCCAACTCCTCCAGCATCCTGACCGCCAATGGCCCGGCAACGCCGTTGCCGGCATCCACCACAATGTTGAAGGTTCGCGCCAGCAGGACATCATCCGTAATGCGCTGGATGTATTCATCGCTGACCGAGTTCTGAACCACAGAACCGGCGCCCTTGGCAAAATCCTTGCGCACGATACGGTCGTGCAGGGCCTGGATTTCCTGGCCTCCCAAGGTGTGGTTGGCCAACATGATCTTGAAGCCGTTGTCCGGCGCCGGATTGTGGCTGGCCGTGACCATGACTCCACTGCCCGAACCCAGGCTTTTCGCCGAGAAATACAGCACAGGCGAAGGCACCACGCCTACATCAATGACATCGCATCCGGTCTCGGTCAGCCCGGCAATCAAGGCGCGGCAAAGCGTCTCGCTGCTCAAGCGGACATCGCGGCCGACAACAATGATTCTCTCCCCGCGCTCCAAAGCCTCCGTGCCAATGGACTGCCCTATCCATCGGGCAAGTTCGTCGCTGATTTCACTGCCCGCCTTGCCACGGATATCATAATCCCGGAAGACCTGCGACGGGATACCGCTTGGCTTGGCGACTCCGGAGGCTCCCGGCTTGCTGAGGGTAAATTCGAGCGGCGACAACTCACGCACAGACTCCTCGACAATAGCCTCATCCTGTTCTGGCGTCGGCAACTCATGCGCCACCGGCACCTCGGGATGCACCTCTAGCGTTTCCGCCTTGGGCGGCAACGGCATCAGCAAGGAGTCCTCGGCATCCTGGACGATTCCGGCGACATCATGCGTACGGATTTCACTACTCGCCTTGGCCCCTTGGGCCACGCCATGATGTTTACCAATGACACTGGTGAGAAGTGACCAGATCTCCTGCATGGTGTCAAAATGCAGCGGACTGGAGAGCTCGTTGCCCTTGGTGACGCCATGCAGCGCCTCCAGATCATGACGGAACTTCTGGTCATACATCCGGACCAGGAGGACCGACAGGGCAGGAACCAGCAAGACCGCAACCACCAAGGCAATCAACACGATCAGGAACGGACTGTCTTCAGGGGCAGGCCTGACGGCGAGGCTCCAGTTCGGATTCTGGATCTTCTGGGTGGAAGGCTTCAACCCGTCGCCGCCATTCAAGGCCAGAACATCCGTGACTTCACCGGCGGCGCCGATTTTCTGACGCAGGACAACTCCGCCGGACTGGTCAGCCAGGGCCTTGAGCGCGGCCTCCAGCGGTGCCGAAGAAAAACCGAGCAACAGGTAGCCACCCTCCCTGAGCGGGCGGACCAGGCTGATCATGACACCTTCACCCTGGACGTGGCTTGCTTCAGGGTTGATGGCCGACCGCGTCTGGATGGCGCGACGGAGCATGTCCTGATGCGTAAACCCCAAGTCCTTGGGAATTTCGGCGCCATCGGGAATAATGCGAATCAGGCGCGCCCCCGGAAGCGTGGCGGTTGGGGAAGCAGGCAACGGCGCGTTCTCCATCTGTTTGGCGTACTCGGCAAGCCCTTGCAGATAGAGATTGATGAGTGTTGCTGC
The DNA here is from genome assembly GCA_964591095.1 of uncultured Moraxellaceae bacterium. Lineage (GTDB taxonomy): Bacteria > Pseudomonadota > Gammaproteobacteria > Pseudomonadales > Moraxellaceae > Fluviicoccus. The sequence goes on from CAZPZK010000254.1 coordinate 4,330, forward strand.
CTGCCTGTCAAAGCGTTGTCCAGACTCCTCGGCGGAACGGTGGTCCGACAATGCCAGCATGACGACAGCCAAAGCAGCTACCAGAATTTGCACGCCGACAATACCCATGATGAACGGCATGGCCATTCGGTAGAACGGCTTGATCTTGGATGCCAATGTAGTACCCCCCTTGCGGCTTGTTATTGTGTAAGACCGCTTCAACTCTGCTCAATGGGTTCCGGAGTGGCCAAAACCACCGGCGCCGCGATGACTTGCATCAAATTCCGTAACAACTTCCAGCGTGGCCTGAATCACAGGCACCAGCACATACTGTGCAATGCGCTCACCGGGTTGAATGGTAAAGGCTGCAGTACTGCGATTCCAGCAGGAAATCATCAACTCACCCTGATAGTCGGAATCAATCAGCCCCACCAAATTCCCCAGGACAATGCCGTGCTTGTGTCCCAGTCCCGACCGGGGCAGGATCATTCCTGCGTAGCCGGGATCGCCGATATGAATGGCAAGGCCGGTTCCGATGAGCACGGTTTGCCCAGGCTCCAGCACCACGGGCTGGTCGAGGCAGGCGCGAAGATCCAGACCGGCGGAACCGGCGGTCGCGTGGGAAGGCATGGGGATATCCTTGCCAATCCTGGGATTGACGATCTTGACCTCGAGTTTCATGGTATCAATGCTTCAATAAATGTCGAGCCATCAGGGAAACCAGTTCCCGGGCAATAAAGGTTTTGGGGGCCTTGTCAAGAC
>CAZPZK010000255.1:0-5057 GCA_964591095.1 uncultured Moraxellaceae bacterium
AGGCGCTCATATTCGCTTTTGTCGAAGCCTTCAAATTCCTTGGCGCGCTTTTCGAAGTCGGAGCGGATTTTGCGCTCGCTTTTGAGGGCTTTGTTGGTTTCAAGAAAAGAGGATGCCACCGCTGACGCATCGAGCTGGTACGCGCCATCTTCGCCTTTCTTATAGAATTTGCGGTTTTCCTCGGCGATGGTTTCAAGCGAAGTGGTGGTCATGGGTAAGTCGTTCATGGAAGGCTCCTTTGGCTTGGTTGAGAAATGGACGTGGCAAACCCTCGCGCCGCCGAATGACCGGCGCGCGGGCAACAAAAAAGCCGCGCTGGAATCCAGGCGGCTTTTATTCAGGTAATGCGAAAACTATCTTAACCGTTCAGGTATGTCTTACGGCCTTTGAGTAAACAATTCAGGCATAGCAGCCGGGTAATAACCTGCTTAAACTCCTTGCCTGATTTCATGACCATCGTGCCAGCAGTTAGAAACTCGGTGGTATCGATGCCTTCATGTGATTCGCAGACACGGCATGTCACCCGCTCATCCCCGCACTTGGTTTGCAGTTCCTCACGCGGATGATTGCCGCCATCGATCAGTTGAAACCGTGGTATATTTTTCTGCTTTTCCATGCCGCGTATTATAGCGGCTGGAATTATCTTTGCAACTTTGCAAAGGCTTCCCGTTCACGAATGCGCAACTGGTCGAGCGTGTAGATGTCGCCTTTGAAATCCACAAAGCGGTCCAGTGCCAGCCCGCCCTCGCGGAATAGCTGGCCTTTGGTTTTTCCCAGCACATCATCCTGGGTTTCGGCGCTCTGCTTTTTTAGCCATTCCTGATAGGTAAGGCTTTCCGGCACCTGTCCATCCATGGAAGTGCGCGTGCTGGGGCTGGTTTCCTTGGCGTCGATGCCTAGTTCTTCCCAGCTTTTTAAGATAGGCGTTGAGCTGGAGCGGCAATTATAATGGCGCGGCGGCATGGGACCACTGCCGAGATCGAACACCTGCCCGTCGAGCGAAGCGCAGATGACGGTGGTGCGCCGGTCCAGCGTGGCGGTGAAACGCCAGGCTTTCACGACGCTTTGGTTTTCCTGATAGAGTTCGTCACGCGCGCGGGCGGTGATATGCGTGATAGAGGTTCTAACTAGGCGCTCCACATCATCACGCGAGCGCTGCAGGATACCGTCTTTATATTGCTGCGCTTTCGTGCCACGGATGCGCCGGACGATATCGGCAGTGGTTTCACCCTCAATGACGCCCATGCGCAGCGCCTGCTCGATCTGTTTAACGCGCCCGGCACCCAGCTCTTTTACTTCATCGGCGATAAAGCGCCCTTGCATGGGCTTGCTGGTGATGAGCGCCGCCAGCGTATCGAGTGAAGGCCGCACCAGCGTGATTTCCACCGGCGCAAGCGATTCGATCAGGTTGGCATTGAAATCCACCTCGTAGCGCGCCGTGCCGGTGAGCGTGCTGCCGAGCCTGTCTTGCAGCGTATCGTAGGCGGCGGAGCTGATATTGCGAATTTCCGCCAACAGCTCGCGCAGGCGGCGCTGGGAGAAATCGGTCAGATCAGAGCGCGTAAGCGCCGCCATAATCTCCAGCTCGCTCTGATTGAGCAAGTCGAGCATATCGCGCACGGTCTGCGTGGCATAGCGCTGTAAGTAGATTTGATGCTGCACGCCTGCATGGAATAAAGCTTCGTTCAGGCTTGGCATAGATTACTCGGTCGGTGGCGGTTCGTTGTCGCCTTTGGGCGTGGGTATGGTCGCCGGGGATTCGGTTTCGATGCGCTCAATTTCTTCCTCCACATCGATGTCGTTGCGCAGCACGTTGCGGCGCTTGAGCTCGCTTAGGTAGGTTTCGCGCGACAGCTCGCCCGCCAGACGCGAGCGCAGGAGCGTATCTTCGTCCTTGCCGGAAATGAGCGACAGGCCGAAATCGTCGTTGACGTCCACACTGCCGGCGTTCTCGGCATCGAGCTTCGCCCAGCCCGCCATCAGGCCGAATACCTGCCCCATGGCATTCTCTAAGCGGCGGACCATATCGTGCAGCGCCGAATTGACTTTAGCGGTATCGAGTGCGGCAGCGGTGGCGGAAGCATCACCAGAGCGCTGCGTAAGAAGCTGCGCGCCCATCGAATCCATTTTTTCCTCCAGGTCGCGCAGGGATTGCCGCCCGGACTCCACCGCGGCGCCGGTGTGCTCGACGTAAGTGAGCCGCGCCTGCGGGTCTTCGGAAAGAATCATGCGGTTGGGACCGATTTCGATTTCCTTCTGGTCTTGGTTAAAGCCTGCGCCATGTAAGAGCGGAAAGCGAATGAAGTGCAAAATATGCTGCTGATCGGACGAAGATTGCCAGTGCTGCACATTTAAGTGCGCCAGATCGAGCAGTGGCGGCTTGGCTGTCATATAGCCCGTTTTGCCGGTATAGAACGTCACCAGCGGCACACGGCCAAGGGAGATTTCACCCTGGTCGATCAGCACCCATTCTTTTTTCTGCTTTTCGTAAAGCTCAAAACGATCAGTGAACAACACGCGGATACGCGGCACGGTCTTTTCGCCCCATTTACCGTCTGCCTCCACCGCGTTTTCGCGGATGCGAACCTGTGTCAGCGTGCGCACGCCGTTGACCAGCTCGGAGCTCCAAGCAATGAGGTTGATGGCCTTGACCGGCACCACATAAGGCCGTGCCTTGGCTTTTTGCTCATCCGCCAGCGTCTTTCCGGGTTCGTTGCGCGGAAAATCCACCAGCAGATGCGTCAGCCCATCAGTCAGCCCCAGCTCGAACACTTCCCGGCAGAAAGTAGTGATGTTACTGCCGCAAAGATCGATATTGTTGCACCATTCCTTAATCGGCTCCAGCGTGTCCGCGCCGATGACGGTGGGCTTGGAAAACGGCTTGCCGACGAGCTTTTGCACGGTATCGGCAAAGGCGTTATATAGCACCGAGCGCGACAGGCGGTTGCGATAGGCTTCGGGGCTTTCACGCGGCTCGCGCGGCAGGTAGAGCTGCCCGGCAGCGCGCATGGCATCGGTGCCGCCCATAAGCGTATCGACCAGACGCAGATCATCGTGCATATCGGCATAGGCTTGCGATGGCGTATCGACGGTAGGCTGTTTTGGCATTCTTATACCCTGAACTCGGTGCTTTGCTGTTTCTCGCCACCGCCCATCACGGCGTAGCGGGTTTCGTCGGCCGCGTGATCTTCCGCTTCGGTGTCGATATCGTCGGGCTTTTTCGGGTCGCGCTGCAGGACCGGCACGGTGCGAATCCAATCCAGGCAATTCTCGAAAATCCAGATACCGGGGCTTTCCGGCACTTCCTTGGCCGAAACCTCCAGCATGCCGCGCATTTTCTGCCAGCCGGCAATGCGGTTGTTATCGGCCTTGGAAAAGACGATCATCCCGCCAGCTTCGCGCGCGCCTTCGCGCATCTGGTCGTAGATACTCGGACCGCCCGCCTTGATGAAAATGGAAGGGTCGGCCACGCAGCCGCTCCACTTCCGCCCCTGACTCATGGAAACGACGCCAGCGCCTTGCTGTTTGTTAGTAAGGCCGGTGCCGACATTGGGCTTCACATAGCCCTGCATGTCTTTTTGCACCGTGTACCATTCGCCCACGCGGATGATGGAGCCGCGCGGGAAATAGAGGCCGAGCTTTTCCAGCGGCGTTCCGTCGCTTTCCGCCCACAGGCCGAGCGATGACGGTTTGGCCGAGCCCCAATCGAAGCTGCGACGCATGCGCCAGTTGGCGGGAATCTCGAAGGGAGTAAGCACATGGCGGCTGGGATTCCAGACGTCATCAAAGAAGCCGCCCGCGACAATATCCCATATACCGAAGCGCCATGCTTTGACGAGCGCGGCGGAACCGGCTTGCAGCAGGCGGCGCTCATAGCCGGGGTCTTTAAGGGTAAGCGCAGGGTTATCTTCCAACTTGGCCGGTATGAACACGCGCGCTTCGCCGCTCACCGGGTCGATGAGTTTGGTATAGCCGCCCGGCGCCGGGGTGATGTAGCGCTGCTTTACCCAGTTGTGGCCTGCGCCGCCAGGGTTGCCGGTCAAGCGCAGGCGTACCGGAACGCCATGCGCCGAGCGCAGGGTGGCGCGAATGCGGTCGATGGCGTTGGGCGTCGGCCAATTGGTTGCTTCCTCGATGCAGATCCAGGTATAGCTATGGCCTTGGTAATTCTCGGCGTCGTTTTCGTCCCAGAGGTGGCGCATTTTCAGCGTGGCACCGTTGGGGAACAGCCAGAGCTGGTCGCCTTTCAGCCAGATCGCGCCGAGCTTGGGATAGATTTGCTGCGCGCGGTACTGGACTTCTTCGAGCTGCTTATAGGTGCGGCGGAAGAATACGCCGCGCGCGAACTGGCCGTAGCGATCGGCATGAATGGCGAAATCGCCCAACATCCCGTCCGTTTTGCCGCCGCCGCGCGCGCCGCCGTAAAACACCTCAAAAATCGGGCAGGAAATGAGCGCGGTTTGCGGTCCCGGCTGCGGCTTCCAAACGGCTATGTAGCTGTTGGTGCGTTCTTTGGCTTGTGCTTTTCTTCCCATGCGTCGTCGCTCTCGGCTGCTGCAGGGGCTTCAATTACATAGCGGACGGGCGCACCGTCTGCGCCAGCGATTTCCTGGCGCTCGGTGTAGCCTCGGTTTTTGCCCTTGGTTTTGAGGAAAAAGATGATGGCGGCAATGTCACCGTCGCGGATTTTTTCAAGGATTTTGCCTTCGGCCAGGTCGAGCACTCCTTGCTGGCATTCCTCGACGACGCGCTGCAGATGCTTGTTGCGCTTGACGTAATTGGTGACGGTGCTCGGCGCGCATTTGAGCTTTTGGGCGGCGATGAATTGCAAGCCTGCGGATTCGCGTAGCGCGTGCTCTATTTCCTTCGCAGTAAACTTAGGTTTCTTTGGCATCGGCGATCGGCTCCGCTTCCGCCTCCGCCTCCAGTTGCTGCAGGCGCTCGATGGCAAGATCCGCTAGCGCACGGATGGCGACTGCTGTGTTAAAGATATTTTTGAACTGCTTGACGGCAACGATGGCATCCACCACGTCCATGCCGGACGTGACCTTGCCGAA
>CAZPZK010000256.1:0-863 GCA_964591095.1 uncultured Moraxellaceae bacterium
CCACCACACAGGCCGCATCCAGCGCCAGTCCGGTTTTCATCATCTGCCGTTGCGGCACGCGGCCCGTGCCGAAGACCAGGGCGTTGGGCGGCGTGGCCACCGGCAGCGCAAAGCCGCAGGAGGCCGCTAACGCCACCAGCACGATCAGGGTTTCCGGCGGCAGGCCCATGCGCGCGGCAATGGCGGCAAAGACCGGCACCATCAGCGCCGCCGCCGCCGTGTTGCTGGCAAACTCGCTCAGCAGCACCATGAAGGTGGCAACCGCCAGGAACATCACCGCCGGGCTGGCGCCCTCCATCGCTGCCGCCACCGTCATGCCCAGCACGCCGGACGCGCCGGAGTTTTCCAGGATCATGCCCAGCGTCAGTCCGCCGCCAAACAGGATCAATACGCCCCAGTCGGTATTTTCCGCCACCTGCCGCCAATGGGTCAGGCCGAGCGCCATGACGGCGATGGCCGCCGTGACCGCCACGAAAGTATCGGGGCTCTGGATGCCCTGCCGTTTCAACAGGTCGCCGCCAACTGTCCAGCCGAGCGCCGTCAGCCCGAAGACGATCAGGGTCAGACAGCGCGGCCAGGTCCAGGGAATCGCTTCGCCGCCGATGTCGATGCGGCGGTTGAGGTCGGGACGCAGCACGGCCCAGAGCACCAGCACCATGACCGGGGTCAGCACCAGCACCAGCGGCAGGCCAATCCGCAGCCAACCGGCGAAGTCGATGCCCGCCGCCCGCGCGGCGATGGCGTTGGGCGGCGAACCCACCAGCGTGCCCATGCCGCCGAGGCTGGCGGCGTAAGCGACCCCCAACAGTACAAAAGCCTGGGTGCGCTTGCCGGCGGGATCGGCCAGCACGCTCGACATGGTC
>CAZPZK010000256.1:873-5039 GCA_964591095.1 uncultured Moraxellaceae bacterium
CCCCACGATGCCCAGCGCCAAGGGCAGCATCATCGCCGCCGTGGCGGTATTGCTGATACCGCAGGACAACAGCGTGGTTGCGGCCAACAGCAAGCCGATCGCCACGCCCAGATGCCCGCGTGACAGTGACAGCAGCGCCAGTGCCATCTTGCGGTCCAGTTGCTGCGCATGCAGCGCCGTCGCCAGCGCAAAGCCGCCGAAGAATAAAAAGACGATCGGGTCGGCGAACGGGGCAAACACCTGTGTCGTGCCGAGTCCGGGAAAGCCCAGGCACAGCGCGCCTACCGGCACCAGCAGCGCCGTGACCGCCAGATGCAGCGCCTCGGTCAGCCAGAGCACGCCGATGAAGACCAGCAGGGCCAGCGCCTTGCCGACGACCGGCTCGTAGGGCAGCCAGCGATACGTCAGCGCGGCGGACAGCAGCGCCGCCAGCACCATCAGGGCGTTCCGGGCTGGGGCGGACAAGCGCGGCGCAGGCGTTGTTGCGGTGGTGGAAGAGGCGTTTCGGCTCATGACGGATGGCGGCTCCGCAAGACCAGATGCCAGCCGCTGACTCCGATCACCATGACCACCCAGGCCCACGCGGTCAGCATCATGAACGTGCGCATCTGGCTGCCCGCGCAGAAGCCGCCGAGCGCCGGCGTGATGGGATCGCAACCAAAGGCGAGGACGGCGAAGGCAAACCCGGGGCCGAGATGCAGCAAGGTCAATGCGTAGATCAGGATTCGTAACATGCGTCCCACCGTTTCAAATACCGCCGAATGCCTGACGCACCGGACTTGATCCTGCTATCCTATCGGGCTGATTTTTACGATTCAACCGGCGTTTTCAGGAGTGCACCATGCCCGTTTACCGTTCCAAGACCTCGACCCAGGGCCGCAACATGGCGGGCGCGCGCGCGTTGTGGCGCGCCACCGGCATGAAGGACGAGGACTTCCAGAAGCCGATCATCGCCGTGGCCAACTCCTTTACCCAGTTCGTGCCGGGTCATGTTCACCTGAAGGACCTTGGCCAGCTGGTCTGCCGCGAGATCGAAAGGGCCGGCGGCGTCGCCAAGGAGTTCAACACCATCGCCGTCGATGACGGCATCGCCATGGGCCACGACGGCATGCTCTACTCGCTGCCCTCGCGCGAGATCATCGCCGACTCGGTGGAGTACATGGTCAACGCCCACTGCGCCGATGCGCTGGTCTGCATCTCCAATTGCGACAAGATCACCCCCGGCATGCTGATGGCCGCGCTGCGCCTTAACATTCCCGTGATCTTTGTCTCCGGCGGACCGATGGAGGCAGGCAAGACCAAGCTTTCGGACAAGTTCATCAAGCTGGACCTGATTGACGCCATGGTCGCCGCCGTTGACCCCAATGTCAGCGACGAACAGGCCGCCGCTTACGAGCGCAGCGCCTGCCCCACCTGCGGTTCCTGCTCCGGCATGTTCACCGCCAACTCCATGAACTGCCTGACCGAAGCACTGGGCCTGTCGCTGCCCGGCAACGGCACCGTGCTGGCCACCCACGCCGACCGCGAACAACTGTTCCTGGAAGCGGGCCGCCGCATTGTCGCCATCACCCGCCGTTACTACGAGCAGGACGACGAATCCGTGCTGCCGCGCAACATTGCCAACGTCAAGGCTTTCGAGAACGCCATTTCGCTGGACATCGCCATGGGGGGGTCCACCAACACCATCCTGCACCTGATGGCCGCCGCTCAGGAGGGGGAAGTGGATTTTGGCATGAAGGACATCGACCGCCTGTCGCGCCGGGTGCCGCAACTGTGCAAGGTCGCGCCCAACACCACCAAGTACCATATTGAAGATGTGCATCGCGCCGGCGGCATCATGAGCATCCTCGGCGAACTGGCGCGCGGCGGCCTGTTGCACACCGATGTCTCCGCCGTACACGCTCCGACCATGAAGGACGCGCTGGCGCAATGGGACATCAAGGTCACCGACAACCCGGATGTACGGAAATTCTTCCTGGCCGGACCGGCCGGCATCCCGACCCAGGTGGCCTTCAGCCAGAGCTGCCGTTGGGACACGCTGGACGACGACCGCGCCGAGGGCTGCATCCGCTCGGTGGAACACGCCTTCTCGCAGGAAGGCGGCCTTGCCGTACTGCACGGCAATATTGCCGAGAACGGCTGCGTGGTGAAGACTGCCGGTGTCGATGACAGCATCCTGGTATTTGAAGGCCCGGCGCGTATTTTTGAAAGCCAGGACGCTGCCGTGAAGGGCATCCTGAATGATGAAGTCCAGCCCGGCGAAGTGGTGGTGATCCGCTATGAAGGCCCGAAGGGTGGCCCCGGCATGCAGGAAATGCTGTATCCGACCAGCTACCTGAAGTCCAAGGGTCTGGGCAAGCAATGTGCGTTGTTGACCGACGGCCGGTTCTCCGGCGGTACTTCCGGCCTGTCGATCGGTCACGTTTCGCCGGAAGCGGCTTCTGGCGGTGCGATTGCACTGGTGCAGCCGGGCGACCGCATCCGCATCGACATTCCCAACCGCACCATTGACGTGCTGGTCAGTGAGGCCGTTCTGGCTGAACGCCGCGCAGCCATGGACGCCAAGGGCAAGGACGGCTGGAAGCCGGAGCATCCGCGCGCGCGCAAGGTGAGCACGGCGTTGAAGGCCTATGCCGCGATGGCCACCAGCGCCGATCGCGGCGGCGTGCGCGACCTGTCGCAACTGGAAAAGTAACCCGGCGCCACCCCCCCTGCCGGACGGGCTACCGCCCGCCAAGCCCCCTCGGTGCGGCGGGTGTGGGCGGGCGGACGCCCGACCTACAGGGGCTCCTTCTTTACTCACGTACCCTGAACGGCAAGGGCTCCTTGCTGTTCTTGAAACGCTCCGTCTGCACCACCCGCTGCAAGCCCATCACCGTGTAATACGGCGCCTGCCGCTGCACGGCGTTGATCGCCCAGGCCGGGATCTTTCCGCCCGGATCAATGTAGCCTTCCACTTCCTCCCGTGTCGTTCCATCCGGCTGCGGCGTCCACTTGATCACCATGTCCTCGGCATTCATCCGCACCAGCGGCGGCTTGGGAGGCATGTAATCCGGCTTGGCTTCCAGTTTGAACAGCGCATAGCCCTTCTTGGCGGTGTACGGCTCGATCACGGCATGAATGATCGCGTCACGGTCCGGTTGGCTGACGGGGGCGCGATGCACCACGTAATAGTAGAACTCGGTATCCGACACCTTCTTCAATATCCGGCTTTCCTGAACTTCCCAGAACCAGCGCGGGTAATACTCGATGTCAAAATAGGCGCGAGCGACCGTTTCCAGCGGCGCATCAATAATCAGGTCCAGCTTGAAGGAACGGTACTTCTTGTCGTCGTCGCGCTTGTCCCACGCCTTGATGTTCTTGCGGGTATCGTTCTTGATCAGACGCCATTCATTGCCCAGTCCGGGGCCGCGCAATTCGTCGAGATCCTTGTCGGCAAAGGCTGGCTGCGACAACAGGCCGATCAGGACGGCCAGGGTAACCGCCGGTTTTGTTCTTGTCATGGTTTTCACCTTTATCTGGGATGTCCGTGAATTCCGGTAGCCGGGATGTCAACCGGGACACTATACAGACAGCGCTGTAATGTAACCTTGTTACATATTAAAAACAAGATAGCGGTCACAATCACGGATAAAGGAAGGAAAGGCGGGTCACCGGCGGTTCAGCCCGGACGGGGTTGATCCCAGTGGAACAGCATGTCCAGCAGGCGGCGGAAGATCTCCTGGGTATTGTCCGTCTCGAACACCTGGCGACTGACATCCTGCATCGACAGTCGCGTGGCGTGCATCAGCAGCACCTGCGCCATGATTTCCCGGAACGGCGCGGCGGCGGGCATGGGCGGCGTAATTTCGGTTTTGGCGAACTGTTCGATTTCCGTCAGCAGCGGCAGCACATATTCCAGCACCATCTGCTTGCCCATGCCGGACGGCCGCAGGAATTCGGCCAGCGTCAGCGACAACAGCCGCGCATGCCGGGACCAGACATCAAAGACCTGCTGCATGATCAGCGGCAGCTTCATTTCGACCGGCATGTCGCTGTCCAGCACCTGCCGGATGCCCGCGCCGATCGGTTCGAACAACTTTGCCCGAATGACCTCGTCAAACAATTCTTCCTTGTTGGTGAAATGGTGCAGCACCGAACGGGCGCTGATGCCGACATCCCGGCCG
>CAZPZK010000257.1:0-5031 GCA_964591095.1 uncultured Moraxellaceae bacterium
CCCATCGGCGCGATAAAGGTCGGGCGGATCAGTTTGGCGAGGACCGACGACACCGGTCCGATCTCGCGCAGCTTCTCAATCGGAAGCCCGGCGGCGATCATGTCGAGCACGTCAAGTTCGTTCTTGAGATAGTCGCGGGGTAAATTATGAACCTGGACCCCGCGGGATGAGTTGGAAACGACACGACCGTTAGTCGTGAACCGGTTCTTCGGGCCTGCGTTGACGATGTCGTAGGTTGGTGAGAAGCGTCTGTCGACGACGTTCGATGTACTCGGCATAGCGTACAGGGTCCTTTCGAAGTTCTACCCACCAAGCCTTCTGACCGGCGCTGGCCGCCGCGGCTTGTTTCTTCCGATCGACGCCATATCGAGCGGCTTTGATCTGCTCAAAATTCTTGGCCTTTCGCTCAGGGTCGCGTTGGTACGCCGCCTTCTGCCCTTCGCTAATTTGCTGCAACCGAACCTCTTTTGCGGCTTCATCCAAGGAAGCCCAGTCGGCTTTTACATGACGTGAGTGAAAATATTTCCGACGCGCAGCCAGCACGCGATCACCGGGGATCCATAGCCGACCGAATGACCCACGCATTCGTTTTCCAGCGCCAGGGCCGCCCGTCCAAGGTCGGTTCTGCGCCGCGGTCGCGATTCGAACTGCGCGCCGACCATTTTTGTAATTCTGAATGGGGTTGTCGGCGCGCCACTTCATTCCCGCAGCGGTCAAGTTCTCGAACAGCTTCGGGTCGCGCTTGTACATGGCTGCGCTCAGGTTGGCGCGGTAGCGAGCGTTGAACTCGGGGTCCAACATCTTCTTTCGCATGCCGATCTTACCCGCCTCCGAATCATAGTCGCCGCCCGGCGACAGGTTGTAGCCGTATTGCCGCTCGGTGCTCCGGTGGGCAGCGATCTGGCGAATCTCGGCGGCCTTGGCTCGCTCCAGGTCCTCGACAGTTTCGAGCACCTCTTTGACGAACGCCGCCTTGCCATATTTGCGGATCGCGCAGCAAAACGGATGATGCTTTCGCCCAGCGTGAAACGCTCGAGTGCAGTGAGAATCCCAACGGTCGCTGAGCTTCAGCTTGGTCATTCCGATGTAGCATCGACCGGACGGAGAGGTGATTTTGTATATTGTGTACATGCATTGGTTCCCTTGAAGATAGGAGAACCACGTTCTGCCGCTTCGCGCAAGGAAATCTTTTCGTTGTCCGACACAAAAACCTGGTGATCCGCTGTCGCCGTCACACCGTCGTACTCGAACACTTCCTTGACACCGCTGAATACGACGCCTTCATGCGCTACCCAGCTACCGCCGTCCCATACTTCATCGTCCGGCGTCACCTGCTCGATAGGGCGTTCCTCGACGACGCCAACCGGATTCCGCACAAGCACCCTGCTTCCCTCGGCGAGACAGAACCGCCCTGTCTGCCCCGCGCCATTGAAGACGTACGAGCCGCCGAGCCGTCCGTCAACCTGCTGGTCAAGGATCTTCTGAAACTTCAACGCCGACGATGACCGGCCAAATTGCAGAACTTCGATCAGATCGATGACCTCGTCCGCCGGTGGCGTATCGCTTGTCTGGAACTCTTCCAGCAAGCGCGTCATGATCGTCTTGTCGCCGGTAAGGTTGGTGACGTACCCTTCGTCGTCGCGCTTCTTGACCATCAATTCGGCGAGGTCGTCAGGCAGCCGATCGTAAACCCACTGATTGATCTGGGCGGTGAAGCTTGGGCCGGCGATGGCGCCGCCGGTGATTTCCTTGACGCGTTCGACAACATAGGCGGCCTCTTCGACATGATAGGTCGCCGCGCCGGCGCACACATCGAGATCGGCGAGCATGCCGCGGTCATTGATCTTCTCGGAAACCCAGTATTCCCCCCACTCAATTGAGTCTAAAGGCCGCGTGCACTTCCACACGTCGCGCATCAATTCCGTATCCTGCACGGAATAGTCGAGATAGAGCGCCCAGGCGTCGATGGCTGTCTGCACGGCCTTCTCGCGCGAATAGCCCTTGGCCATCAGCGCCGCGATGTCGGCGGGCGCGCCGGGCAGCGGCTGGGCCGCGTCGGCGAAGCGCTTCATGATCGCCTTTCCGCCGATGGTCTTGGTGCCGAGCCCGAGCGCCCGGCCAGCGAAATCGAGGCTGCCGGGCAGGTTGCTGGCCTGCGCTTGGGCCTGGTTGTCCAAGACGCGCTCGAGCGGCAAATACGGGAAGCCATAGTCCGGCGTCGCGATCTGCTGCCATACATTTCGGTCAAACGCCGCATTGTGCGCGATGACATAGCCGTCGGGCTGCTGCAGCAGGATGCCGATACGCCCCGGATAAACGCCGACATCGGCCATGCGTCCTTCGACATAGGCCCAGACCTCGGGCACCAGCTCGGCGCGCAGATCCGGGCACCAGAGCTTCACCGGCTCGTCATCCACGGCCCAGGACAGGAGCAGCGGCTGTGTGCTCGGATCGAGCACGTATTTGAGCGTGCCGGTGACCGTCAGGTCGAGCGACGAGCGCGTCTCCCAGTCGAAAAACAGAAAAGGCATCAGTCACTTACCCCTGTCCGTACAGACTATGGCCTTGATTCGTGCGCAGAAATGCAGGCTATGGCCCGTATTCAGAAGAACCCCATCGATCCGTCAGGCTTGAAGCGCAGGCGCTTCTCCGGCTTCGGCGGCGTCGCGACGGGCGTCAAGGTACGCTTCGATGAAGGCTTGCGCTGCGGGCGCAACGATTGCATTGCCGTAACCGCGCAGTCGTCCCACTCTTTGGGGAGACCCATCAACCAACGGGAATGTGCCGGGTTCAACTGGCCGCCACTTTCCATCCCGGCAGAGGAGCCAGTCCGCATCTCGCCAGAGGCCGTTAGTCGGGCCGGGCCGAGTGGCGTCACCGGGTAGCCCATTGCCACCGTGATCTCCTCGTCCACCACGATCTGCGCCGCCTCGTTCAGATACATCGGCGTCGTGTTCTGGTTGGCGTTCGCCTTGCGAAAGGCCCTGCGCTTCTCGTGCGTCTCTGGCCCGGCGTTCCGTTCCAGAGCGGTCGGCGTCGGCCAGCCACTGACCATCGCCACCGTCTTGCGGCTGCTGTCGTTGTTCCCCGCCTCGTTGTTGCCGTTCTGCGCCGGGGTTCCGGCCATCGGCGTCGGCCAGCCCGCCATCTTCGCCTCGCCCGGCAGCTTCAGCGTCACCGAGTCGTGGTTGCCCCGATTGTAGGCGTATTCCGAGCCCGTCGCGTCGTTGACCGTGGGGGTCTTCCAGCCCGCCATCGCCGCGTCCGCTGGCAGCGCCCCGCCCGCTTGATTCGGCCCGCCGTTCGAGCCGTCCGTCGCCCGAGGCGTGTTCCAGCCCGCCTGCCACACCGCCCTGCCAAGCGCATCGGTCAAGGCGTTCTCCGGCACATTCGGATTCTCCGAACCGTCCTTCCAATCCCGTGTCGTCGGTGTGGGCCACCCAGTACTGGCGCTGTCGGATATGGCGACCGCCTTCACTGATATTTCCTGCGCCAGCCCAATCGGCAAAGTCACGAAGGAGACCGGCGACCCGAGGATCGGGACAATGACGAATGGCCCTGCGTAGCCGTTGCCCCGCTTGGCTTTCTTCCCACTCCACGCCGAAGCCCGCAGCGCAGGTATCGACCGCCCCGCAGGCGTAACCCTCTCCTTCCAGGTCAGCTTGTACAACGTCGAGCCAACCAAGGCCGTCCTTGCTCGCAACCTGCTCGCCAAAGACGACTGAAGGGCGAAGCTCGCGGATGAGATGGAGCCCGGCTGGCCATAGGTGCCGCTCGTCAGCAAACCCGAGTCCCTTGCCTGCCACGCTGAAAGGCTGGCAGGGGAAGCTGGCGGTCCAGCATTCTGTGGAATCTTCCCACCCAGATCGGCGGAGGGCGTATGACCAGACTCCAATTCCAGCACAGAGATGCACTTGGGTGAACCCTTTGAGGTCTGTGGGGCTGACGTCCCAGAGATCGCGCTCGTCAACGATTCCATCAGCGATGTGTCCTTGTTTAATAAGCTCTCGTAACCACGCGGCGGCTTTCGGATCGAACTCTGAATAGTACGCGCCGCTCATTCAAGTTCTCCTATGGCGACGGAATGGTGATAGATGCGAGCGACGAGCAATAGGAACTGGTCATGGCTCATCATTCGCTTTGCGTAATTGCACGCAGAGCAGCAAGAAACCGTGTTCCCGGTCGAGTACCCGATGGCGCTATCGATGCGGTCTATGCCACGAGAGGGTGATATTCCACAGTATCGGCAACTACCTAAAAACAGCGCCCTGAACTGCAGTCGAGTTAGACCGAACGAGCGGTCTTTCTGCCTAGAATTGCTTCGGTATTCGGTCTCTTTAGCGAGCAGAAACCGCTCCCCGTCTTCTACCCGAGCGCGATTCGTCCAAGAAGATTTAAGCGCGCAAGACTTACAGCTGAATGCTCGCCCGCGGCGCAGATTTGACTGCCTAGGAACACGATAGTTACCGCACGCGCAACGGCATTCGGCCAACGGGTGGGCATTCTTACGACCTGGGATAAGGCGCGTGACAGTCAAGCTGCCGAACACGTCCCCCACAGCTATGTCTCGTTTTGGTCTGGCCACGGGTGGTTCCTTTCAAAAACAAGGACCGGCGGCGGATCAAGACAACCGCCGGCCCCGTCGGGTCCGTCGCTGGACCTACTCGTCGGTCTCGGCGTCCGCGGGGGACGCGTCGCCGAGAGCCTTGGAGTAGACATGCACAAGCGCGTCCTGTTCGTCGCGCTTGGCCTTTTCCATGGCCCGCCGCCGGATGATGATCCGCATGATCTTCGGATCGAGACCAAATGCCTTGGCCTCGCCGAAAATCTCCTTGCGGTCGTCCTGCAGGGCGCCGATCTCCTCGTTCACCCGTTCGATGCGCTCGACGAGCGCCCGAAGCTGGCCATGCGCCGGCGCGGCGTTGGTCGCCGCGTCGTGCTCGAGGTCACCCTTGGCTTTGCCCGCCATGGCTTAACGCCGCATACGGCGGCGCGGCGCGGCGGCTTCGGCCTGGGCGGCCTGTTCCGCAG
>CAZPZK010000258.1:0-5029 GCA_964591095.1 uncultured Moraxellaceae bacterium
CGGCAACGATGTGCTGGATGGGCGCGGTGGCGTGGACTCGATGTCCGGCGGGGCCGGGAATGATACCTACCGCGTTGATAACGGGGGCGACACGGTCAGCGAACTCGCGGGTCAGGGGGTGGATCTGGTACAAAGCGCGATCAGTTACACCCTGACGGCCGACGTCGAAAATCTGGCGTTGACCGGCAGTGCCGCCCTGGATGGCACGGGCAATTCGCTGGCCAATGTGCTGACCGGTAATGCCGCCAACAATGGGCTTAATGGCGGCAAGGGAGCGGATCACCTGGCCGGTGGGGCGGGTGATGATGTCTACTGGGTCGATACGATCAGCGATACCGTGGTGGAAAATGCCGGGGAGGGTGCTGATACCGTCAGGAGTTCGGTATCGTGGACATTGGGCGCTCATCTGGAAAATTTGGTGCTGAATGGCTCGATGGCAACGAATGCCACCGGTAATGAGCTGGCGAATACCCTGACTGGCAACAGCGGTGATAATCGCCTGGACGGGCTGGGCGGCGCGGATGTGATGGCGGGTGGAGCGGGCAATGACATTTATATCGTTGATGCGGCCGGGGATGTGTTGACGGAGTCGGCGGATCAGGGAGTGGATCAGGTAGAAAGCGCCTTGAGTTGGACATTGGGCGCAAACCTGGAAAATCTGGTGCTGACCGGCGCGGACGCCATCCAAGGCACGGGTAACACACAGGCCAACCGGCTGATCGGTAACAGCGGCAATAACCTGCTGACTGGCGGTGGCGGGAATGACATTCTGGAAGGCGGCGCGGGGACGGATACCGCCATTTATACGGGCAGCTGGAGCGCCTATGTGCTGAGCACCGCGAATGGCGTGACGACCGTGTCGGGATTGGCTGAGACGGATACCTTGATCGGCATGGAGCGGATTCGGTTCAATGGCGTAACCGTCAATCTGGTCAATGCGGTGAATGACGCGCCCGTCGGGGCGGCGGATACCGCAACGGTGACCGAGGCCGGCTGGGCCGGGGCCGGGGTATCAACGGCGATCGGCAATGTCCTGGCCAATGACTCGGATGCCGATCTGGCCCTGGGGCTGGGTGAAGTCTTGTCCGTCGTTGCAGTCAACGGCAATTCATCGGCGGTCGGCAACAGCCTGACCGGGAGCTATGGCAGCCTGATTCTCAATGCGGATGGCAACTATCTGTATGTTCTGAACAATGCCGACCCGGATACCCAGTCGCTGATGGACGGGCAGAGCGGCATGGACTTGTTCAGCTATGCCTTGCGCGATGCGCATGGGGCCACGGTGACGGTCTTTCTGCAGGTGACGGTCAAAGGCCAGTCCGAGACTTACCAGAATGTGGCCCCGGTTCTGATGGCGCCCCATGCCATCAGTTATACCGATACGTCCCTGGATGACGACTTCATGACCGCCGGCGGCCAGTTGACGGCGACAGACAGCCTGCCTTCCGAGGTGCTGACCTACGGAATCGAGGGTGGCACGGCGCAGGCTGCGGGCATAGTCATGCAGACGGGAACCTACGGCACGCTGACCGTCAACACCGCTACCGGCGTCTATAGCTTTAGTCCGAATGATCTTGCCATCGAGCGGCTTGATGCCGGCACCTCCGAAAGCTTCCTGCTGACGGTCAGTGACGGTGCGCTTGGCGACAGTCAGGTCCTGACGATCACGCTCCTGTCCGGCGCGGGCACCGAAACGGAAGGCAATGACATTCTGGCCGGTACGGATGGCAGTGATCGCATGATCGGTCTGGGCGGCAATGATCTGCTCGACGGCAAGGGCGGCGGCGACATGCTGGCCGGCGGCGCGGGCGACGATACCTATATTGTGGATAGCGATAGCGACCAATCCCTGGAGTTGGCGGGCGAGGGCACGGATACGGAACGGTCAGCCATCACCCGTATCCTCGCAGCCAATCTTGAACATCTGCTGCTGACCGGTGCCGCCGTGATTAACGGCACGGGTAATGGCTTGCGGAATCATATCACGGGCAACGGCTCCGCCAACCTGCTTTACGGCCTGGCGGGGAACGACATACTCGATGGCGGCGCGGGGGATGATGGGCTTTATGGCGGCGCGGATCATGACATTTATTATGTGGACTCGATCGCGGACCGGGTGACGGAAGCGGCCGATGAGGGCGTGGATACGGTGTTTTCCTCGGTGACGTGGACCTTGGGCGCCCATGTGGAGCATCTGACCCTGGCGGGCGAATCCGCTATTGACGGCGTGGGCAATACGCAGAATAACAACCTGTTCGGTAATGCGGGGAATAACCGTCTGCTGGGAGGAGAGGGCGCGGATGTGCTGCGCGGGTATGCCGGAAATGACTACTTGGATGGCGGATTGGGCGCTGACCGGTTAGGTGGCGGGTTGGGTGATGATATCTATGTGCAGGATGATATTGGAGACCTCATTACGGAATATGCCCTTGAAGGTCATGATCTGGTGCTTTCTTCGATCAACCTGACGCTGGGAGCAAACCTGGAAAGCCTGACTCTGACCGGAACGTCCGCGCTCAATGGTACCGGCAATGCATTGGATAACCGGCTGACCGGCAATGACGCAGCTAATATCTTGGCGGGCGGCTCGGGGAATGACCTGCTGGACGGGGGTGCCGGGGCGGATACGCTGGCTGGTGGGCTGGGTGATGACACCTATTTGCTGGACAGCAAATGGGATACGGTGAGTGAAGCAGTCGGCGAAGGGGCGGATCTTGTGCAGTCGCTGTTGTCGCGTACCCTGGCGGCTAACCTTGAAAATCTCGTTTTACTGGGCTTGTCCGCCATTAACGGCACCGGCAACGAACTGGCCAATGTGATCACCGGCAATGAAGCGGCCAACAAACTGCTGGGTCTGGCAGGAAGCGACGTGTTATCGGGAGGGGGCGGCAACGATACCTTGGATGGCGGCCTCGGTGCGGACCGCCTGTCGGGAGGGCAAGGCGATGATACCTACCTGATCAATGATGTCGGCGATCTTATCCACGAAGGAAGCAGTCAGGGGAGCGACTTGGTCCTGGCAATGCTCAGTTGGACCTTGGGGGAAAATCTGGAAAACCTGACCCTGACAGGCTCCGGCAACTTCAATGCCTCAGGTAATGCCTTGGCCAACACCCTGACCGGCAACAGTGGTGGTAACCGCCTGGATGGCCAGGGCGGACGTGATACGCTGGCGGGCGGATTGGGACACGATACCTATGTGGTCGATAGTGCGGACGATGTTATTGTAGAAGGAGAGGCGGCGGGCATTGATACGGTGGAAAGCCGCATTACCCGTACGTTGGGCGCGAATCTGGAAAATTTGACCTTGACCGGCGAGGCCGCCATCAACGGCACGGGCAATATCCTTGCCAACATACTGATAGGCAATGACAGCGGCAATCTGCTGTCCGGGGGCGATGGTAACGATACCCTGCGCGGTTTTGGCGGGCAGGATACGCTGGACGGCGGCGGCGGTGCCGACCGCTTGGCCGGGGGGCTCGGAGATGACTTGTACAAGATAGACAACCTCGGTGATGTGGTGACGGAAAATGCCGGCGAAGGCTTCGATACGGTCCAATCCACCGTAAGCTTTACTTTGGGGAAAGGGTTGGAAAGCCTGATGCTGACCGGTACAGCCGCGCTGGATGCCATCGGCAACAGCGGGGATAACCTGCTCACCGGTAATAGTGGTGCCAATATCCTGAGCGGCAAAACCGGCAATGACACGCTCAATGGCGGCCTTGGCAATGACACCTATCTCTTTGCGCGGGGCGATGGCGCGGACAGCCTCCGCGACACGGACGCAGTGACCGGAAATCAGGATGTACTGTTGTTTGGTGCGGGTATTTCCCGTGATCAGTTGTGGTTCCGGCGTGTGGATCGCCAGCTGGAGATCCGGGTGATCGGCACGGGTGACATGATCACGATGCAGGGTTGGTTCTATGGTCCGGTTAATCAGGTCGAGGAAATCCGGACGGCCGACGGGTATGTTCTGGGGGCCGGGCAAGTACAATCGCTTGTGACGGCGATGGCCGTGATGACGCCGCCGCCTCTGGGGCAAACCGTGCTGGACACGGCGCGGCATGCCGCGCTGGACAGTGTGATTGCCGCCGCATGGACCTGACGCGCATCAGCCGGGTGTTTCCGGAGTGTATTGGCGTGATACGGGCGCGGATGGCCTTGACCGGGGTTAAATGAGCCGCCAACTGGCCCCGAATGACAAGATTTTGACCCGACTTGGACTATCGTGCTTGATTTCGCGCCCGCTAAGATGCTTCTATCGGAAAAACGACAAGCCGGGCGTCCCAACGCCGGAACACTACTCTTATCCCAGCGGGAGCATTCATGTCCAGCAAGCATCTTGATGTCATCATCGTCGGCGCCGGCCTTTCCGGTATTGGCGCGGCTGTCCACCTGCAACGCGACTGCCCGAAAAAAACCTACGCCATCCTGGAAAGCCGTCAGGCGATGGGGGGCACCTGGGACCTGTTCCGCTATCCCGGAATCCGCTCCGACTCCGATATGTACACCCTGGGCTACAGTTTCAAGCCGTGGACCAACCCCAAGGCGATTGCCGACGGCCCGTCCATCCGCGGCTATATCCAGGAAACCGCCCGCGAGAACGGCGTTGACCGCCATATCCGCTATGGCAAGAAGATCATCAGCGCCGCCTGGTCCACTCCGGATGCCTGCTGGACGCTGAACATCGAGAACACCGTCTCCGGCGAGATGGAGCAACTGACCTGTAATTACCTCTGGATGTGCACCGGCTACTACAAGTACGACAAGGGTTACACCCCGGACTTCCCCGGCCGTGACACCTTCAAGGGCCAGATCATCCACCCGCAGCACTGGCCGGAAAATCTGGACTATACCGGCAAGAAAGTGGTGATCATCGGCAGCGGCGCGACCGCCGTGACGCTGTTGCCCGCCATGACCGACAAGGCCGCGCACGTCACCATGCTGCAGCGCTCGCCGACCTACATCGTCACTATTCCCGAGAAGGACCCGATCGCCACCGGCCTGCGCCGCTTCCTGCCGGAGAAGG
>CAZPZK010000259.1:0-4987 GCA_964591095.1 uncultured Moraxellaceae bacterium
CGACCACCAGATCTTCCAGCGCCCCGACATAAATGAACACATCGGTCGCGGCGATGAGATCATAACTGGCCGGGCTTTCCCCGCGCATCATGTCGCGCAGATCCTGACGCTCCAGACGCTGGTAGACCCCCGCTTGCCGGGCTTTGTCGAGCATCTTGGCGGACAGGTCCACGCCCGCCAGCCGCCGTGCAAATGGCGCGATTTCCCGGCCGAAAAGCCCGGTACCGCATCCCAGGTCCAGCACATCAAGGGAGTGTGCCTCCGGCTCGCCATGCGCGCGGATCAGGGACAGCAGTTCTGTCGGGGTATGGTAAGCGAGCGACTGGACCAAGTGGTTGTCAAACGTGTCCGCATACTGGTCAAACAGCTGTTCGACATAGGCTGCCGGCGCCGTGTGGGTGGTGTTCCCCGAAAAAGCCTCGATCAGATGCTTGAGGGGGCTGTCAGGTTCCAGCCGCAAGACCTCGCGGAAACTCGCCAGGGCTTCCGGCTTCCGTCCCGCCTTGAGGTAGGCATTGCCCAGCAGGTGATGCGTCGCGGCATCGTCGGGGGTTTGCGCGGCCACCCGCTCCAGCGAGGGAATGGCCAAGGCGTCCTGTCCGGTCGCAATATAGGTCTTGGCCAGGTTCAGGTGACCGGCGGTGTTGTCCGGTTCCAGCCGCAGCGCCTGCTGCAGGTAGTTGATGACCCGGGAATGATTGTTTTCCGCAAAATACGCACCGGCCAGTTCAAAGTAGAATTCCGCTGCATCGGGGAATGCGCCCATCGCCCTTTCCAGCGTCGCTTTGAGTTGCGGCAGATCGCCGAGCGCGCGGTAGGTATTCATCAGTTCACGGTAGGCAAAAACGAAACCGGGGTCGATGGCGATGACGCGCTCATGGTGAGCAATGGCGCTTCGGGTATCGCCACGGTCCCGGGCGATATTGCCCAGCATGAAATGAGCATCGGCGTTCTCGGGATGGAGGACGATGGCCTGCTGCAGATGTCTGTCGGCGGCCTCCGGCATGCCGCGCTCCAGGTAGGTATAGGCGAGGGCGACATGGGTATCCGGCGCCTGTGGAAACGCCGCCAGCGATTGCGTGTAAAAAGCGGCCGCCTGTTCCAGGTCGCCCTG
The DNA here is from genome assembly GCA_964591095.1 of uncultured Moraxellaceae bacterium. Classification (GTDB taxonomy): domain Bacteria; phylum Pseudomonadota; class Gammaproteobacteria; order Pseudomonadales; family Moraxellaceae; genus Fluviicoccus. The sequence continues at coordinate 1,115 of CAZPZK010000259.1, forward strand.
CTGCAAGCAGGCATCTCCCGCTTTTTTCAGTTCCAGCGCCGTGCTTTCGGCGGTGGCTTTGGGGCGGCTAACCAGATTTTTTATTTTTGAAAACAATTGGATATCCTCTGGGTATTCCCTGGGGCAGGCGGAGCGAAGGAGGCCCGCGTTTAACCGTCCGTATCACGCACATGCGCCGCCAGCGCCTCGCGCAGACCGGCCGGCAGCGGCTCCGACTTCTGGCTGCCGTGGTCAAAATGCACCTGCACGGCCTTGCCGCGCGCCACCGTTTTGCCGTGCTGGAAGGCTTCATGCCACACCACAAACGAACTGTTGCCGATCTTTTCAATCCCGGTGTGCACGGTCACGTCGGTCCCGTAATAAATTTGCGCCACATAATCCACTTCCACCCGTGCCAGGATCAGTTTCATGGTCTGGATATCCATGTCCGGCATGAACATACGGAAAATGGGTTCACGCGCGGTTTCGAACCAGCCGGTGACCACGGTGTTATTGACGTGACCAAAGGCATCGGTTTCGTAGAAGCGGGGGGAGAAAGTGGCGGTAAACATCCTGACCTCGGTGGTAGGGGGGAAAGGGGTAGTCTACCGTTATGCGGCGCCTTGAAACACCAGTGATCCGGCGCGAAACAGCTCGATGGCAATGACCATCATCCAGACCAGGATGCTGACACCCACGGCACCCGCCGCCATGTCCTTGATGATGCCGATCTTCGGGTTTTCACGCGCCTCGACGAAATCGCAAAGTGTCTCAATGGTGGTGTTGAAGATTTCGGAAATGATCACCAGGCTGGTGGCGACCAGCACCAGGCTGAAGTCCAGCCATTGCCGGTAGAAAAAGAAACCGCCGAGCAAAATGGTGGAAATGACGACCTTGTAGGCGACGGAGAAATCCAGAATTACCGCGTAATAGACACCGCGCGCGGCGACGACAATTTTCCGGAGGGGACGGTAGCCTTCGAGTCCGGTATCCAGCAGCTTGTTTTTCATGGGCTTCCTGTTTGGGATGGGGGCCGGTGACGTCGCCCGCCGGCTGATGAGGCCGATTTTACAGCACCTCAGGCTAAACCACCCCACGCCAGCCGCAGGGCGAAAGCGATGAACAGCAGCCCGACGCCCGCCAGTCCGCACGCCGCCAGCCGGGGTTGGTGCCGGAACGTCCCGGCCAGCCGGTTGCCGCCGTAAATCAGCACCAGCAGATAAATCATGCTGCAGATCTGCACCACGGTTCCCAGGATCAGGAATGATAGCCAAGGCCGGGGGTAATCCGGCGCCACGAACTGGATGAAAAAGGCGATGTAGAAAAAGATGGCCTTGGGGTTCATCAGGCTGATGGCCAGGGCAGTGCGGAAGGGCCGGGGCGAGGCGTCGCCCGCGAGGGGATCGAGCGCGTCACCGCCTTGCCAGCGTTGCCGCGCGCCGCGCAAAAGCCCCACGCCCAGCCAGGCCAGATAGCCGGCGCCGACCACCTGCAACAGAGCGAACACACCGGGCCAGCGCTGCAATAACGAAGCCGCGTCGGTCGCGGCCAGCGTCATCAGGATCAGGTCGCCGGTGAAGATGCCGGCGGCGGCCTGATACCCGGCGCGGATACCCGCCCGGGAGGAGACTGTTGCCAGATACAGCGAGTTGGGGCCGGGCAACAACACAATCAGAATGGTACCCAGAATGAAGGCGGGCAGGTCGGTGATGCCGTAGAACATGGGGTCTGATGATTCCGGGGAGAGCGGGATTTTCCAGCCGATCAGGATGCGGCATCCGGGGCGTGACGATAGCGGATAGCCAGCCCCTTCAAAAAGTTGCGCAGGAACTGGTCACCGCACTCCCGGTAATTGTGATGGCCCTGCTTGCGGAACAGCGCCGCCAGTTCCTGCTTGGTCACCACCATGTCCGCCAGATAGAAAGTCTCCAGCATCTCTTCCTCATGCAGTTCAAAGGCGATGCGGATCTTCTTGAGGATATCGTTGTTGCTGAGGCGCACGCGGCCCTTGGGCGCTTGGTAGGGCTGATCGTTCTGCTTGCCCCGGCGCTGGATGATCAGGCCGTCCAGAAAGTGGGTCAGCACGGCGTGATTGCAGGCGAGGTAGCCGTCCTCGTCTTCGGCTTTCAGCAGGCCGTCCAGTTCGTCGGGGGCCACTTCGTAGCCGGTGAGACGGAAGATGTCGGTGAGGTGGCGGTTGCTGAGGTCGAGGGTGTAGCGGAGGCTGCGCAACACGTCGTTCGCGGTCATGGTCGGGTTTTCCGGGGGATTGGGGTGGTGGTTTGGCGCGGGGTCAGGCGGGTATTGTAAGGCGGGCGGCGGGGATTAGACAGGGGGAGGGCGCAATGGGCGTTGGCCCGGCGATCGGCTTTGTCAGGGTGTCTCAATTCCGGGATGACATGGGTTTCAAGGACGAACATCAGGACAGGTCCGCCGGGCGGGTCAGGCCGTTCACGCGGGGGGCTTCAAAGTCGAAGTCCGGGACAGCGTATTGGGCCAGGGCTTCGCCCAGGGTCATCTGGCCGCCGGTGAGCTTGCGGTAGTCGTCGATGCAGAGCAGCACGTGGGCGGGTTTGCCCCGGTCGGTGATGAAGACGGGGCCGTGGTTGGCGGCCTTTTTGGCGTCGCTGGCGCGCTGGTTGAATTGGCGGCTGGTGAGGGTGGTGATGGTCATGGGGGCACCTCGCGCTTGATTGTAGTGATGTTGCTACGTTGGTGGGGAGGGGCGATGTGGACGGTGGTTTAGTCAATGGCCGCGCATTGCGCGCTCCTGTGGAACGGGGGTGTGAACGGTTACTCGCTGATGCGCTGGCCTGGGCCGTTGGGGCGCATCGCATGCGCCCTCGTGGACGAACAGGAACCGATTTTCTTGATGGATGGCGTGTTCTGCGGATTAATTTCGCTCTGTCCCCGGATTTTCTGACCCCGGATTTTCACAGGGAAAGATTACGATGTTGTGTGCCACTCTGTCACATGATTTGACTTCAGCCTTAGCGCCGGGCATCATGCGTGTGTGCCATTCTGGCACCCAGGAGAACAAGCCATGTCCACCGCGCTCCCCAGAGTCACCGCCCGTATAGATGCCAGCACGCAGGAGTTGCTGGTGAAAGCGGCGGCCATTTCCGGTATTTCCAGCATTAATTCCTTTGTCTTGAATGCGGCGATTGAGAAAGCCAAGCTGATTATTGAGCGCGAGCAGGCCTTGCAATTGTCGGCGCGTGATGCGGGTTTGTTGATGGAGGCGCTGGATCGGCCGCCGGTGGCGAATGTCCGGCTGAAGGCGGCTTTTGCGCGTTATGACGGGCAGGATGAATAATGCAAACCGTGCTGCTGGATAAGTCCCGTCATGACCGGTTGAGTTTTGATTGTGGTGTGGAGCCGCTGAATCATTATTTGCGCTTGATGGCGAGCCAGCAGGCCCGGAGGGATAATTCCCGGACGTTTGTGGTGGAGGATGCAGAGCAGCCTGGCTGTGTGATGGGGTTTTATACGTTGACGATGACGCTGCTGGATGTGTCGGCGTTACCGGCGGGTTTGCGGAAGAAGCATGTGTCGGCGACATCGGCGGGGTTGATTGCGCGGCTGGCGGTGGACAGGCGTTATCAGGGGCGGGGGTTGGGGGAGTGGTTGTTGGTGGATGCGTTGCGGAAGTTGCTGGAGGCGAGTGATCGGGTGGGGTTTCCGGTGGTGGTGGTGGATGCGAAGGATGGGGCGCGGGGGTTTTATGAGAAATTCGGGTTTACGGCGTTTGCGGATGAGGGGGGGAAGTTGTTTATGACGGTGGGGGATTTGAGGGAGGGGAGTGGGCGAGATTAATTTCGCTCTGACCCCGGTTTTTCTGCAGAGCAGCCTGGCTGTGTGATGGGGTTTTATACGTTGACGATGACGCTGCTG
>CAZPZK010000260.1:0-3554 GCA_964591095.1 uncultured Moraxellaceae bacterium
ATCATGATCAGCTTCCTGATTTCCCCGCGAGTGCGCCGCATCAGCTTTCACGATCCGGAATCGCTGGGGCCGCTGGACTACTGGCAGAAATACCGATTCAACCGGCAATGGCGGCTCAAGAACGGCGTACCCGTGACCGAGATGTTTTCCTCGGCGCTGAAAGGCCTGCAAGGACTGGCGCCCCTGGAGACCGCCGAGGCCGCTTTCGACTTGCCTCCCGGTGTGCTGAAAGTTTTCAACCTGACGGACGAACGCATGTTCACCCTGCCGGTGGAGGCGGACAGTGCCGCCGCCGAGGCCACCATTACCTGGCATGCCGATGGCGCGGCCTGCACCTGTGACCATCTCGGCTCCGGGCACCGGACACTGCACTTCCATAACCCGACGGCGCGGCCGTTGTCGCTGGCTATTGCCCACCTGCCCGGCGATCCCTCGGCGGGGGACATCGAAATCACGCCTTTCTTCAATGCCAAGCAACTGCTGAACTCGCAAACCTTCCGCAACCTGTTCAGCTCGGAGGTGATCCTGGCCACCGACGGCATCGGCATCAAGGACCTGACGCTGCTGTTTACCGACCTTAAGGGCTCCACCGCCATGTACGACCGCATCGGCGACCTGCAGGCCTTCTCGCTGGTGCGCCAGCATTTCGAGAGCCTGAGCCGGGTGGTGGTGAAGCACGGCGGCGTCATCGTCAAGACCATTGGCGACGCGGTCATGGCCACCTTCCTGACGCCGCTGGACGGGGTGCTCGCCGCCGTGGACATGCTGGCGGAAATCGGGGAGTTCAATGCGTCTCGCGGAAGCCCGGACCTGATCCTGAAGGTGGGCCTGCATCATGGCGCCGCCATTGCGGTAACGCTGAACGAGCGGCTGGATTATTTCGGGCAGACCGTGAACATTGCGGCGCGGGTGCAGGGGTTGGCGGACGAGGATGAAATCTACCTGACGCGGGAGGTGTTTGAAGCGCCCGGTGTCGGCGAAGCGCTGTCCCCTTTTTCGGTATTGGCCGAGCAGTCGCAGTTGAAGGGGATTGCGGAGGCGGTCGATGTGTTTCGGGTATTTGTCAAAGGACGGGCGCGTTGAGGGCGGGAGCCGGGGCGGGGTCTCGGCTTCAGGCACGCGCCGCCCGCGCCACATCATAATCCGCCTGCCCCAGCGTGCCCTGCTTGTAGAGCCACTCCGCCACTTCCGGCCAGGAATACAGCGCCGAACCGGCCGCCACACCGTACATCGGGGCGGGGAAATGCCCGTCGCCGCGCTTGTTCTTGGCGTAGAGCGACAGCGCGGCGCGTGTCACGCCTGCCCGTTGCGCCATTTCCGCCAGCGTGGACACCCCGGCCTCCTGAATGACCGGATCGTGGAATCCGGCGGCGCGGATATTGTCCAGCGCGGAGCGGATCGCGGTATCGGCGCTGTCGGCTTCCCGATCAAACTCCAGATACACCGTCTGGTTATGGCTGCATACCAGCGCATCGTCGCAACCGGCGGTGAACAGGCGGTCTTCCAGGTCCGGCATATCCGTCCGCGCATCGCGGATGACGATCGTAAAATGGTAAGTATTCATGAATCGGACTCCTCACCCCGGCATTGCAGTACAAGCGGCAGAAGGCATGCGCGCTGTTACCGGCGTCCACGACACGCCAACCGTTTGCCAATGCATAGGCGATGGCGGCCCTGATGTGCTTGTCGGGGTGCTTCTTCATGATGCGCATTCTGTCCTTGATGGGGTGATTTTATGCCCAACCGTTGACATAAGTAAACAGCCCTACAGCCACCCCAACCCCACCCCGAACACCAGCAACGCCGTCCCCAACCCCGCGAACAGGCTCCCCACGGTCACGATCTGCTTGCGCAAGGACTCCATGTCATACACCCAATAACAGACCACATAAAACGGCAGATAGCCCAGGAAAAAGATGCCCCACGGCGCGCTGCGGCCCCACCACGACCAGTCCCACACCAGCATCCCCGCCGTGTTCAGCATCATCTCCACGCACACGCTCAACGCCGAGAACACCGCCGCGAACCACCAGCGGTTATTCACCCCCAGCCACTTCAGCTTCTTGTCCTTCGGCAACCCCATCGTCGCCATGATGCCGGTTATCGCGAACATGAAGGTGATCTCGATATTCAGCCCCATCAGCAGCAGCAACGACGTATCCCCGGCAATCCCCCACACCGGCGCGTGCCCGGAAAAATGGAACACCAGCCCGTTCCAGATCTCGTTGAACCAGTCCATGCCCCAGAACGCCAGCCCCGCCAGCACCCGGCCGGTGTTGCCCCGGTCCAGTTCCATGAAATACACGTACAGCACCACCAGCAGCATCGGGATCACCATCCACGACACGTGCGAGGTGTCCCGCAATACCGCCAGCGACCGGGCGGATGCTTCACTAATCATGATCAGCCCCCTGCAATGGAAAGACCGGATTGACGCCGACCCGGTTTCCCCGGCGGCACAATCCGCTAGACTGCAGTATGGAAAAAACACTCACGGCCCGCTTATGAATCCCGGACACCCCCTTGCGCAAAACGGCCACGGCAGCGTCAGCCGCGCGCTGGTGCAGACCGTGCTGGACGCGGTGCGGGATACGCCCCTGCCGCAGGCCGAATCCCTGCAGCGCCTGTTGGGCGATGCCTCCACGCCGATTCCGCTCGAACAACTGGAAGACCTGTTGGACGCCTATGCCGACCGCGCCGGTCCGGCATGCGGATTGTCACTGGGCGCGCAGGCGCGGCCCGCCACCTTCAGCGCGCTGGGCTATCTGGCCATGAGCAGCCGCACGCTGGGCGAAGCGGTCAGCCTGATGCCGTCCTACGAAAGCGTGGTGATGGATGTGGGCCTGACGACGCTGACCCGCGACAGCGACACGGTGCAGCTGACCTGGGGCCTGCGCGACCGGCGGCCGCATCCGGTGCTGGAGGACTTCATCCTGGCGTCCTGGCTCAGTCTGGGCCGCTGGCTGGTGGGCCGCGACCTGACGCCGGACGCCGTCTCCTTCACCCACGATGCGCCGGCCGACCCGGCCCCCTACCGCCGCTATTTCCCCTGCCGTCAGGACTACCGCCAGCTGCAGGCGGGCATGCGCTTTCCCGCCGCGTGGCTGGAGCTGCCGGTGCTGCATGCCGACCCCGACCTGCACGCGCTGATGCTGGACCGCGCCCGCGCCTTGCAGGCGGCGCAGCCGGTGACCGGCGTCTGGAGCCGCCGGGTGCTGGCGGTGCTGCCCGACTTGCTGCCCCGGCAACAGGCCACCATGCCGGAAGTGGCGGCGCGGCTGGACGTCAGCGAACGCAGCCTGCGGCGGCGGCTGGCGGAGGAAGGGGAAAGTTTTCAGGAGTTGTTGCAGGAACAGCGGCGGCAGTTGGCCTGCCATTATCTGCGTAACGAGCGGCTGGGGTTGCTGGATATTGCGTTGTTGCTGGGCTATGCGGAGCACAGCGCCTTTTCGACAGCGTTCCGGCAGTGGTACGGGGTGACGCCGGGGCAGTTTCGGGGAGGAAGGTAAAACCCCCTCTCCCCTTGGGGGAGAGGGTCGGGGAGAGGGGTGCGG
>CAZPZK010000260.1:3564-4983 GCA_964591095.1 uncultured Moraxellaceae bacterium
GGGTTGTAAGAACACGTGGTCCTTGGGGAACCCCCCCCCCTGGGCCCGCGCTTGGGCCGCGGGTGGGGGGCCTCACCCCCCACCTACAGGGGAATTCCGACTTACTTCGGCGCCATCCGCAGCGAGCCATCCAGACGGATCGTCTCACCGTTCAGCATCGGATTGCCAATAATCGCGGCGGCGAGGCTGGCGAATTCCACCGGGCGGCCCAGACGCGCCGGGAACGGTACGGAGGCGCCCAGCGAGTCGCGGGCTTCCTGCGGCAGCGCCATCAGCATCGGGGTTTCGAACAGGCCGGGGGCGATGGTGACAACGCGGATGCCGTAGCGCGAGAATTCGCGGGCCAGCGGCAGGGTCATGCCGACCACACCGGCCTTGGAGGCGGAGTACGCGGGCTGGCCGATCTGGCCGTCAAAGGCGGCGACGGAGGCGGTGTTGATGATCACGCCGCGCTCGCCTTCGCCGTTCGGGGCCAGCTTGGCCATGGCGGCGGCGGCCAGGCGGATGACGTTGAAGGTGCCGACCAGGTTGACCTGGATGACGCGGTTGAAACGCTCCAGCGAGGCCGGGCCTTCCTTGCCCAGCGCCTTCTCGGGGGTGCCGATACCGGCGCAGTTGATGGCGCCGTGCAGGCCGCCCAGTTCGTTCAGCGCCACGTCGACGGCTTTCTGCACGTCGGCTTCCGAGCACACATCCGTCTTCACGAAACGCACGGCCGCGCCCAGTTCGGCCACCAGCGCCGCGCCGGAAGCTTCGTTCACGTCCATGATCACGGCCTTGCCGCCATCGGCCACGATACGGCGCACGGTGGCTTCGCCCAGACCGGACGCGCCGCCGGTCACCAGAAAGACGCTGTTTGCGATTTGCATGGAAAGGATGCTCCTTCACGGGGTTAAGATGGGCACCGATATTCCGCCCGAAGCCGCTCGATTTCAAGAGCTTTACCGGACGAATATCCAATAAATTCCGCGCCTCCCGGTCATGAGCCCAACAAGAAGCCGATGCGAATTGAATGCGAATCCGGTTTCACTTTATGGTCGGAATCGCCCTGAAAAGAACAATATTTCGCCATTCGGAGTCCGCCATGCTGCCCTTTGCGCCCACCGCCGCCGTCCGCCAGTTGCAACAGAGCATGCCCGGTGATGCGGGCATCCTGCCCTTCTTCGGCCGCAGCTTCGATTTCCTCTACGACCCCATCGGCGCGATGCTGTCGATGCGCGAACAGTACGGCGACGTGTTCTGTACGCAGTCGCTGGGCATCCACGGCGTGTTCATGATCAGTCCGGAGGCCAACCAGCTGGTGCTGCGCAACGAGGACAACGCCTTCTCCAACCATTTGGGCTGGGAATTCTTCATCGGCAAATTCTTCAAGCGCGGCATCATGCTGCTCGACTTCGAGGAACACCGTTTCCATCGCGG
>CAZPZK010000261.1:0-4926 GCA_964591095.1 uncultured Moraxellaceae bacterium
CCGATCATCCCGTACAAGCCGGTCGCGGCCAGGACTGTCTCCGTAAACTTGTCCATGCGCGTCGCGGTGGTCGGACCCGCCGGACCCACCACTTCATCACGCACCGGATCCACCGGGCCGACGTAGTAAATGAACTTGCCCTTCAGGTCCACCGGCAACTCCTCACCCTTGGCGATCATGTCCACCATGCGCTTGTGGGCGGCATCCCGGCCGGTCAGGATGGTGCCGTTCAGCAGCAGCGTTTCGCCGGTCTTCCACGACTTGATTTCGTCATGGGTGATGGTATCCAGGTTCACGCGGCGGGCCTTGGAGGCATCCCAGGTCACTTTCGGCCAGTCTTCCAGTTTCGGCACCTCCAGATCGGCGGGACCGGAACCATCCAGTTCAAAATGGACATGACGGGTGGCGGCGCAATTCGGGATCATCGCCACCGGCAGCGAGGCCGCGTGGGTCGGGTAATCCAGAATCTTCACGTCAACCACCGTCGTCAGGCCGCCCAGGCCCTGCGCGCCAATACCCAGCGCGTTCACTTTCTCGAACAGTTCCAGGCGCAATTCCTCCACCCGGTTTTGCGGACCGCGCGCTTGCAGTTCATGGATATCCACCGGATCCATCAACGATTCCTTCGCCAGCAGCATCGCCTTTTCGGCAGTGCCGCCGATGCCAATGCCCAGCATGCCGGGCGGACACCAGCCGGCGCCCATGGTCGGGACGGTCTTCAGCACCCAATCGACAATGGAGTCGGACGGATTCAGCATGGCCATCTTCGACTTGTTCTCGGAGCCGCCACCCTTGGCGGCGATCTGGATGTCCACGGTGTCGCCGGGCACAATGCTGTAATGAATCACCGCCGGGGTGTTGTCCTTGGTGTTCTGGCGCTTGCCCGCCGGGTCGCGCAAAATCGAGGCGCGCAGCACATTGTCCGGGTTCAGATAGGCGCGGCGCACGCCTTCGTTGATCATCTCATCCAGCGACATCGTCGCATCCCAGGTCACATTCATGCCCACTTTCACAAACACGGTGACAATCCCCGTATCCTGACAAATCGGACGATGGCCTTCGGCACACATGCGGGAATTGATCAGAATCTGCGCCATGGCGTCCTTGGCGGCCTGGTTTTCCTCGCGCTCGTAAGCTTCATTCACCGCCTGGATGAAATCCAGCGGATGGTAATAGGAAATGTATTGCAGGGCGTCGGCGACGCTCTGGATAAGGTCGTCCTGCTTGATCACGGTCATGGCGCGGCTCCGAAAACCTTTACCCGGCGGGAAAGGCATGGGGTGAGTGAAAACGTGGCGGGATTATACCTAATCCACGGACAAAATCTTGCCAAGCGGCAGGTCCAGTTCCCGGCCGCTGGCTTCATGCACCCGTTGCAGATGCGGTGCAAGCTCCCGCGCCCAATTGTCATCGGCGTGCAGGTTCTGCATGTCCTCAGGTCGCGGCAAATGCCAGGGCAACTGCTGGTAGAATTCCCAGAAACTGATGCGGTCCAGGTTACGCACCAGCACGTAGTTGCCGTTCTCGGTTTTCTTGATGTAATTCAGATTGAGCAACAGGTTGGCCATATCGGACCAGATTTCCACCTCATATCGCCCCAACACGGACATGGCCTCGGTATCGGAGACAGAGTGCCCTTCCTGCTGGCGACGCAGGAACAATTGCAGCACATCCAGCATGGCCAACACCGGATGACGATGACTGTAGTGCTGCTCCTTGAACAGCGTCAGGGCGCGGCTCACTTCCACTCCCAGCAGCACAATCATCCACGACACATAGATCCAGATCAGGAAGATCGGAAAAGCGGCAAAGGCGCCATAGACAAACTGGTAAGACGAAAAATTGGCGACAAACAACCCGAACAACCGTTTCGCCAGCTCAAACAGCACGGCCGCCAACACCCCGGCCTGCGCCGCCGCCTTGACCGGCACCTTGCAATTGGGCACCGCCACGTACAGCAGGGTAAAAGCCAGCGCCGTAAAGACCATGGGCATGACCTGCAAGCCGGGCAGGATACCCAACACCAGATCATTGGCATCGCTGACAAAACGCAAGGACATGAGATAAGAAGACACGGTAAAAGCGACCCCCAGCAGCAAGGGTCCCAGGCTCAAGACGGCCCAGTAGCGCAGGAAGCTCATGACATTCTGACGCGGCTGCCTGACTTTCCAGACCTGATTGAAGGCCCTTTCGATATTCACCAGCATCAATAACGAGGTCACGAACAGCATCAACACCCCGATGGCGGTGAGGTTGCCGGCCTGACGCGCAAAATCGTTGAGGTAGGTCTGAACCTTGATGCCGGTATCGGGCAGGAAATTGCTGAAAATGGTATTGGTGATTTCCTGGCTCAGCGACTGCATGGCGGGAATGCCCGACAGCACCGCGAACAGCACGGTCAGCATCGGCACGATGGCAAACAGCGTGGTATAGGTCAGTTGCGCGGCATTACTCCGGCAATCATCATGCAGAAAGCGGCGAATGACAAATTTCACCAGGGAAAGGGAACGTTTATACAGGCGCTGCCACTGCATGTCGGTCTCGTTTTGCTAGAATCGCGGTTTTCCTTCAGGGCTCACACCCATGTCCGAACCCTATATCCTGGTGCTGTACTACAGTCGTCATGGTAGCACACGCCAACTGGCGAAACTGATCGCGCGTGGTGTCGAGTCCACCGGCATGCGCGCGATGGTGCGCACCGTCCCACCCGTTTCCACCGTCTGCGAAGCCACCGCGCCATCGATTCCGGATGACGGCGATCTCTATTGCACATCAAGTGAACTGGCGGGTTGCGCCGGGCTGGCCCTGGGCAGCCCTACCCGCTTCGGCAACATGGCCGCGCCGCTGAAGTACTTCCTGGACGGCAGCTCCGACCTCTGGTTGAGCGGGGCGTTGTGCGACAAACCGGCGGCTGTCTTTACCTCCACCGCGTCGCTGCACGGCGGTCAGGAAAGCACGCTGCTGAGCATGATGTTGCCCCTGCTGCACCACGGCATGGTAATGATCGGCATCCCCTACCGGGAAACCGCCCTCAACACCACCACCGCCGGCGGCACGCCCTATGGCGCCAGTCATTGGGCGGGAACGGACGGTAAACGGCCGGTCACGCCGGAGGAGCAGGCGCTCTGTCTCGCTCTGGGAAAACGTCTGGCCGGCTGGGCGGAGAAATCACGATGATCCGCTGGCTAAATCCCGTCTACGGCCTGAGCATCGCGTGGCTGGTGTTGTCCACGATCGCCTTCGGGCCGGACGGCTGGCAGGCCATCCTGCTGGTCGCCGCGCTGAAGACCGCGCCTCTGGCCGTCTTCCTCCCTGCCCTCCTGCAGCGTCAGGCCAATCCGCTGATGGTGTTGTCGCTGGTGCTGCTCTTTTATATGGGCTATGCCGCCATGCTCTGCTTCAAGCCGGGCGCGGAGGGTTACTCGGGGATGGTCGGCACGGCGCTGCTCACGGCTTTGCTGGTGATTTCGCAACTGGAAGTGAAGCGGCAGGGGAAGCAGCGGAAGGCGGCGGCGTCTTGACCGGCTGGTAACCGGTCAGGTCCAGACGGTAAACCGCGCCATCATCGGTCTGCACGATCTTCACCGGCAGATATCCCAGGGACTTGGCCAGCCAGAACTGGCTGTTGCGTTCGGGATCGTCATGGATGCGGCGGATCTTGAGCGTCTCGATCGGCCCCAAGGGCGTGGTCAGGGTCTCGATGCCGTTGATTTCAAAACGCACCGGATGAAAGCCCTTGGGATCAGCCAGTAAATAACTGCTATCCAGCTGGCCGGTGCGCATCAGGTCGTCCCTAACCTGAATATCCAGGTTCAACGGATCCAGCGTACCGGGACGAATGGCGTAATCCGTGACTTTGCCATTGCGCACGGCCTTGGCCATGTAGGTTTTCCAGTCAAAGGCGATACTGTTGCTGCGCGAGCGGAAAAACACCTGGCGCTGATTCTGGTAACCCAAGGACTGGATCTGGCCCTTATCCAGCAGGAAGTCGGTCTTTTCCACCGAATTGGCCATCATGGCGTTGGCGCGCAACTCGTAATGATAACGGTTACCCTGCCGGCTCAGGGTGGCCGTGGCGGTCCCATTGATCTTGTTGTCGAGATTGACCTTGTAGGTTGCTGTATAGGGGACCGGTTCGGCCAGCGCCGGCACGGTCACCCCGAGCAGGAGAAAAAGCGGGAGGCGCATCGGCAATCCTTTTCAAAAAAGAAGGGAGACAGGCTCCGGAGAGTCCATGCCGTCCAGCAAAGGGCGGCCCTCGCGATAAACCAGACGTCCGGATGCCATCCAGCTTAGCACCAGCGGATAAAGCTGGTGCTCCACCCGGTGTACTTTTTCCGTAAGCATTTGTTCATCGTCGCGCGGCAACACCCGAATGACCCCGCGGGCAATGACCGGACCTCCATCCAGCTCGGCGTTGACAAAATGCACGGAACAGCCATGCAAACGATCGCCCGTTGCCAGTACGCGACGATGGGTGTGCAGCCCCTTGTAGTGAGGAAGCAGCGACGGATGGATATTGATCAGTCGGCCTTCATAGTGCCGGACAAAATCCGGTGTCAGGATGCGCATGAATCCAGCCAGCACCACGACATCCGGCCGCCAGGCGTCGATCTGCCGTTGCATGGCGGCGTCAAATGCCTCGCGAGTGGAAAAGTCACGGTTGGCGATGGTCGCAGTCGGTACTCCGGCGGCGGCGGCGCGCACCAGGCCATAAGCATCGGCCCGGTTCGACAGCACGCCGCTGACGCGACCCCGGATCTGTCCGGTGACACAGGCGTCAAGAATGGCCTGCAGGTTGCTGCCGGAACCGGAGATCAGGACAACAATATTCATGTGGGACTATACCGGAGGCAACTGTGGGAGCGGAGACGCCGGCGCGGCGCCTCCGAACGACGGAAGGGATTGACCGGCTCAGGCAAACAC
>CAZPZK010000262.1:0-4924 GCA_964591095.1 uncultured Moraxellaceae bacterium
CAGTACCCCTCTCCCTAACCCTCTCCCACAAGGGGAGAGGGGATTCTCTGTGACTTAAGAATTCATAAATTTTGGGGACCTCTCCCATGAAAATCCTGATCCTCGGTTCCGGCGGCCGCGAACACGCCCTCGCCTGGAAGTGCGCGCAGGACCCGCGCGTGGAAACCGTTTTCGTGGCGCCGGGCAATGCCGGTTCCGCCACCGAAGCCAAGTGCCGGAACGTCGTGATCGACATCCTCGACAACACCGCCCTGATCCAGTTCGTGCAAGTGCAGGGCATCGACCTGACGCTGGTCGGCCCGGAAGCCCCGCTGGTGAACGGCGTCGTCGACGCCTTCCGCGCCGCCAACCTCAAGATCTGGGGCCCGACGCAATACGCCGCGCAACTGGAAGGCTCCAAGGCCTTTGCCAAGGACTTCCTGGCGCGTCAGGGCATCCCCACCGCCTTCTATCAGGTCTTTACCGACACCGACGCCGCCCTCGCCTATGTGCGCGAGAAAGGCGCGCCGATCGTGATCAAGGCCGACGGCCTGGCTGCCGGCAAGGGCGTGATTGTCGCGATGACGCTGGCAGAAGCCGAGGCCGCCATCATCGACATGTTGTCCGGCAACAAGTTCGGTTCGGCGGGCGCGCGCGTGGTGGTGGAAGAGTTCCTCGATGGCGAGGAAGCCAGCTTCATCGTCATGGTCGACAGCGTCAATGCGCTGGCCATGGCCACCAGCCAGGACCACAAGCGCATCGGCGATGCCGACACCGGCCCCAACACCGGCGGCATGGGTGCCTACTCCCCCGCCCCGGTGGTGACGCCCGCCGTGCACCAGCGGGTGATGGACGAGGTGATTATGCCCACCGTGCGCGGCATGGCGGCCGAAGGTCATCCCTACACCGGCTTCCTCTACGCCGGGCTGATGATCGACGCCTCCGGTGCGCCGAAGGTGATCGAGTTCAACTGCCGTTTCGGCGACCCGGAAACCCAGCCGATCATGATGCGTTTGCAAAGCTCGCTGGTGGCGCTGGTGGAAGCAGGGATTGCCGGGCAGCTGCCGGCGGAAGCGCAATGGGACCCGCGTCCGGCGCTGGGCGTGGTGATGGCGGCCGGTGGCTATCCGGACGATGTGCGCAAGGGCGACGTGATTTCCGGCATCAACGACGCCAACAGCGCCGTGGTGAAGGTGTTCCAGGCCGGGACAGCGTTGAAGGACGGCCAGGTGGTGACCAACGGCGGGCGCGTGTTGTGCGTGACCGGGTTGGGCGCGACGGTGTCGGAAGCGCAGCGCAATGCCTATGAAGGCGTGAAGCGGATTTCGTGGGCGGATGAATATCACCGTTCCGATATCGGCTATCGGGCGGTGGCGCGGGAACAGCAGGTGCAGCAACAGCAGCAGTAAGGCTGGGGTTGCCGACTGAAAGGGGCGGATGATTCCGCCCCTTTGCTTTTTCACGGCATCCGCATACGGGTCATGAGTGACCTTGGCCAGAGCCGGGCTTACCGAACACAGCCTCCAGCGTCCGGTAAAACAGGTAAAGCCGCAGCGGATTGACCGGTGAAGGCGTCATATCAAAACGCGCGTAAAACCGGGCGGCGGACTCGTCGATGGCGTCGACCACCAGCACACGGACCGGCGCATGGCCATGCGCCATCACTTCCCAGACGCGGCGCAAGGCGTCCACCAGCAAGGATCGGCCCAGACCCCGCCCCTGCTCGCGCCGGTCCACCGCCAGTCTCGCCAGCAACAATGCGGGGATGCTGTCCGGCATGCCACGCCCAATGCGGCGCGGAGCCTCCGCTGAATTCAACGTCACGAAAGCCAGCGTGTAATAACCGACCACCCGGTTTTCCCGGGTCGCCACATAGGTTCGGGACAGCATGGCGCGTTGCTTGGCCAGGGCATGTCGTTGCAGGAATTCGTTCAGGGAAGGCTGGCCGGAATCAAAATCCTCCAGCAGATGGCCGTCGGTCAAAGGAAGGGGAGCAGCCAGCTTACTCATCCCAGACGGCCTTCTTCTCCGCGGCGGCCTGCAAGCGCGGCGCCATCGCCGCTGTGCCATCCATAATCTCCACCAGCCAGGCATATTCCGCCGTGGACAGCGTGAGACGGCGTTCTTCATCCAGCACGCGCTGCGCGGCATCGAGCGCGGTTTGCAACACAAACTGGCTCATGTTCATGTGCCGGGCGTGCGCGGCCTGCACCAGCAGGTCTTTCTGCTGGGGGCTGGTGCGGATGGACAAGCGGTCCTCCCGCGTGGAATGGGCGGTCGGCATGATGGCGATCCGGTTGGGGGTAGATGCCCTGATTGTATTCCCGATGGGTGTACAAGGCAATTCAGATCATGTGTGTTTGAACGTGATGCTGCCGCAAGGGTAATTTCTCGTACCCCTGACTTGTATTCACTGAAAACACCCGGTAGTTTGGATTGACACCTGTGGGCCTCGCGCCTCAGCCCAACCTACGTCCATCCACGAGGTTTTCATGGTTCCCACCGCCCGCCAGGTCGAGCCGCCGGTCAGCGAAGCCGATTATTTCGCGCTGGAACGGGACACCGAAATCCGCCATGAACTGATGGACGGCCAGGTGTTTGCGATGGTGGGCTGCAGCTTCAACCACAGCCGGATTGTCGGCAATGTGTTCCGCGAGATTTCAGCTCATCTGAAAGGCAAACCTTGCGAGGCTTTTTCCGAAAGCACGAAACTGCGCTTTCCCTCCAAACTGGGCGGTTTCAATTATGTCTATCCGGATGTGGTGGTGGACTGCTCGACCCATCTGGCGGAAGACAACATGCTGGTGACACCGGTGCTGATTGTGGAGGTGCTGTCACGTTCAACCCGGCGGCGCGACGAGACGGTGAAGCGGGCGGCGTACCGGCAGATTCCGACGCTGATGGAATATGTGCTGATTGAGCAGGATGCGGTGGATGTGGAGGTGATGCGGCGCGGGTCGGGGTGGCTGCCGGAGAATTATTTCATGGGCGACAGCCTGACGCTGGAGTCGGTCGGGGTGACGCTGCGGGTGGAGGAGATTTACGAGCGGGTGCAGAATGCGGATGTGGAGGAATGGGTGAGTCAGAAGCCCCGTGAGCGGTTTAACGAAACACTGCTGTCCATGCCGGACGTGGGTGAGGATGCGGATTTTGAGCGGGCCAAGGATTAGGTTTATGTGTTCTGGCCACGGACGCACTACAATTGCAGTACCCTGTAACACATTGAGGTATGCGCCATGACGGAAGCCACGTTCACCTTTCGGGTGGATGAATCCCTGAAAGCCGAATTCGCCGCCGCCGCCAAGGCTCGTGACCGGAGCGGTGCGCAGTTGCTGCGGGACTTCATGCGGGACTTTGTGAAATAACAGCAGGAAGCCTGCCGGGCACTTTGCCTGGTTCCGCCAGGAGGTGCAAAAAGGTCTGGACGCCGCAGAAGCGGGCGATCTGATTGCTGGTGACGAGGCGGTGGCGTGGCGGAAGGAAATCCGGCGCAAGAAAGGCACGCAATGAAGCTGGTCTGGATTCGATGCGAGTGTTGCGGGTTTTACATGCCGCGCGGCAATGGCCGAGCCATTGACAATCCCATCAACCCGCACATATCTTACTTTGATCTTACCAACATCCGCATGAGGGCGGCATCATGGAAACCACCCGGTTGTCCAGCAAGGGACAGGTGATCATTCCCAAGGCCATCCGTGATAGTCATCACTGGGAAAACGGCTTGGAATTTCAGGTCATTGATACGGGAGAAGGCATCCTGCTGAAACCCCGGATGCCTTTCGCCGAAACCGAACTGGCGGATGTCGCGGGCATGCTGCACGGCAAGGTCACTCCCAAATCCGACCCAGAAATCGAAGATGCAATGAATAGGGATATTCGGAGAGCATGGCGTGGCGGCGATTGATACCAATGTGCTCGTGCGGTTTGTGACCGGAGATGATCCGGTACAGCTGAAGGCCAGTCAGATGCTCTTCGCTTCGGAAAACATCTTTATCCCGCATACGGTAGTGCTGGAGACCGCATGGGTTTTACGGGCGGCCTTTAATGTGGACCGGCCAACGATTTGTGACGTTTTCCGAAAGATATTCGGGCTGAAGAATGTCACCGTGGAACATCCGCAGCGTGTGGCGCAGGCCATTGACTGGCATGAAGCGGGACTGGATTTCGCGGATGCGTTGCATCTGGCGCTGAGTCAGGACCATGACAGTCTGAAGACGTTTGACAAGCTGTTTATCAAGGGCGCGAAGGGATTATCGGCTTGTATCGTTGAAAAGCCTTGACTCCTCAATGATTTGGCGCATTTCTAATGCGCCCTGCGCCGGGGCATCGAATGATGCAGCCCCTCCGTTTTACTGCCGATGGATTTGCTTCCGTTATTTGTGCCACTTGCTACAGTTCGGTCAAACAACGCACCACTACAGCATGACTCGCCCTGAGCTTGACTAGTGCCTGCTCACGATCAACCAATTGCTGTTCCAGACCATTCAGGTTTTCTTGAACATCAGCAACCAACCGCCCCACAAAACCTTGCTGACTTTCAGTCAGACTCTGAACAATCTCTTGGATCTTCACAGCCGAGCTTTGCTGGAGGTCTGCCAAAACCTGGTGAATCACTTGCCGATGCGCCTGACGCAGTTGTTTGGCCTGATCATCATCTGTCTTTATATGACCATCAAAACGACTGGTAATATCGTAAACATAATTTTTCCGACCAAAATCAGTGCTGGGGATGGTTATCCGGCGCAAACTCCGACTCACTTCATGTAACAGCATGTCAGGGTCAAAGTCAGCGCTGCCAACATCAAACAACTGCATAGCCGCAACAGCCAAATCATGACGCAGCTGTTCGGCATTAACACATTGCTGAATCAGCTCTTGCAATTTACTGCGGGTAGTATTGATAAAAATATCCAACTGCTCAATTGAGTCCTGCACATCGGTATAC
>CAZPZK010000263.1:0-4904 GCA_964591095.1 uncultured Moraxellaceae bacterium
CCCAGACCAACACCCGCAAGTCGGCGACGCTGACGCTGGTGAAGACCTGGGTCAATGCCGTGATCAGTGATAGCGTGACCGTCAGCGCTACCGGCCTGTCGTCCTTGTCCTCCACCGCCAATACCGCCAACGAAACCGATACCGGCGGTGCGCAAACGGTCTATGCGGGAGAAATCATCACCCTGGCGGAGAACTTCACCAGCGGCAGCGCCGGCAATTACAACCGGGTCCTGAGTTGTAGCGGTAATGCCCAATCGCTGTCGGGCAACACACTGACGGTGGATGCGGCGGATACGACCGTGACCTGTACATGGACCAATACCTTCATGCCGCAGGTCTACCTGACCATCACGAAGATATCCCAGGGGCGCACAGGCAGCTTCAATTTCAGCGGGACCAACGGCTATCCGGGCGATGTCCTGGTCACCACTGCCACCGGCAATCCTGTTTCCGGCGCGCGGCGGACCCTGACCGCCACGGGCGTCGCGACATCCATTACTGAAACCCTGCCAGCCGGCTGGCGCCTGGACTCGGCCATCTGTCTGGACCGCAATGCCGCGGTGACCGGCAACACCGCGCCGATGGGTGTATTGAGCGGTACCCAGCTGACGATTCCGGCTGGCGGCATCGTCACCGGAGCGGATCTCGCCTGTACCTTCATCAACACCTATACCGGCTTTACCATCAGCGGTCGGGTGTTCCTGGACAACGGCACGGGTGGCGGCACCGCGCACAACGGCACCCAGCAGGGCAGCGAGGCGGGGCTGGGCAATGCCGAGGTCAGCCTGACCGACTGCGGCGGCACGGAATACCAGCGCGTCACGACCAATGGCCTCGGGGATTACACCCTGACCATCCCGGACAGCGTGGCGGCCGGATCCAGCCTGTGCGTGGCGCAAGGAGCCAACACCGCCTATGTCTCGGTGACGGGACAGGCGGGGACTACCGGCGGCAGCTATAGCCTGGTGCAGGACCGGACGCAGTTCGTACTGGCGGCGGCGACCAACTACACCGGCGTCAACTTCGGAGATGTGCCGGAGAGCACTTTCACCGGGGTGGGGGTGGCCTCGACCGCGCCGGGCACGACGGTGGAGTACGCGCATGTGTTCACGGCGGGGACTGTCGGCGCGGTCAGCTTCAGCCGGACGCAGACGCCATCGCCGGCGAATCCGGAGTGGGACTCGCTGCTGTATCGCGATCTGAACTGCAACGGCGCGATAGATGGCGGGGAACCGCTGCTCAGCGCGGCGGTGGCGGTGACGGCGGGGCAGGTGGTGTGTCTGGTGCAGAAGGTGATCGTGCCGCTGAGCACGGGCACGGGCAACCAGAACATCTCGGCGGTGAGCGCCAGCCTGGCCTTTGCGGCGCCCAGCGTGATCGTGCGCCCCTACAGCCAGTCGGACACGACGACGGTGATCGACAACGGTCTCGGTCTGGTGCTGGTGAAGCAGGTGCGTCAGGTGGGAAGCTGCCCGTCGAGCGGCTTTGACAGCAATGCGTTCGGCACCAGCAACGATGCGCCGCCGGGCGGATACCTGGAGTACCGGATTGTCTACACCAACCAGTCGCAAGGCACGGTGAAGGATGTGACGATCAGCGATGCGACCCCGGCGTTCACGGTGTTCCGCAGCGCGTCGTGCACCGTGACGCCGTCCTCGTTGGTGTGCCAGGCGCCGTCGTCGGGCAGCGGCACGGCGCCGGTTTCGGGCGGCACGGGCAATATCCAGTGGCTGTTTACCAACAATCCGCTGGGTCTGGGCGGCGGTCAGTCCGGGGAGGTGCGCTTCTGCGTCCAGGTTGAACAGTAAACAATCCAGCCGCAATCAGGGGCGACGAGCGTAACAACTTGTCGCCCCTTTTTTTTCCACGCTGGCCATCGCACGGGCTGACCGTTACACTTCCGCCCAGCCGTCCTGGCGGGCATGGTGTCCGCTCACTCCAGATCACGAAAACCGATGACCACACTGACTGATTTTAGCGAAGCCCGTCCCCTGTCCGAGTTCACCGAGCAGGCCTATCTCAACTATTCCATGTACGTCATCATGGATCGCGCTTTGCCATTCATTGGCGATGGCCTTAAACCGGTACAGCGCCGCATTGTCTACGCCATGAGTGAACTGGGGCTCAAGAACTCCGCCAAGCACAAGAAATCCGCGCGCACGGTGGGCGATGTCCTGGGCAAATACCATCCGCATGGCGACTCCGCCTGCTACGAAGCAATGGTCCTGATGGCGCAGCCGTTCAGCTACCGGTACCCGCTGGTGGACGGGCAGGGCAACTGGGGATCCCAGGATGATCCCAAGTCCTTTGCCGCGATGCGCTATACCGAGGCCCGCCTGTCGCCTTATGCCGATGTGCTGCTCGGCGAATTGGGGCAGGGCACGGTGGACTGGGGGCCCAACTTTGACGGCACCCTTGAAGAGCCCCTGACCTTGCCGTCGCGCCTGCCCAATCTGTTACTTAATGGCACCACCGGCATTGCCGTTGGCATGGCGACCGATGTGCCGCCGCACAACCTGCGGGAGGTGGCGCGGGCTTGTATCGCGCTGATCCGCGAGCCTGGACTGACCCTGTCCGAATTGATGGAATATGTGCCGGGCCCCGATTACCCCACGCGCGCCGAAATCATCACGCCGCGCAGCGAGCTGATGAATCTTTATGCCCAAGGGCGCGGCAGTCTGAAAATGCGCGCGGTCTATGAAATGGAAGACGGCGATATCGTCATTACCGCCTTGCCGCATCAGGTTTCCGGCGCCAAGGTACTGACGCAGATCGCCGATCAGATGAATGCCAAGAAGTTGCCGCTGGTCGCCGACCTTCGCGATGAATCGGATCACGAAAACCCGACGCGGCTGGTGATTGTGCCGCGTTCCAACCGGGTGGATGTCGAACAGCTGATGGGGCACCTCTTCGCCACGACCGATCTGGAATACAGTTATCGCGCCAACTTCAATGTCATCGGCCTGGACGGGCGGCCTCAGGTCAAGGACCTGCGCAGCCTGCTCAGCGAATGGCTAGTCTTCCGCCGCGCCACGGTCCGCCGGCGGCTCCAGCACCGGCTCGACAAGGTACTGGCGCGCCTGCACATTCTGGGCGGCCTGCTCATCGCCTTTCTCAACATTGATGAAGTCATCGCCATCATTCGCTACGAGGATCACCCCAAGGCCGAGTTGATGAGTCGTTTCGGCTTGAGCGACCTGCAGGCCGAAGCCATTCTGGATCTGAAGCTGCGGCATCTGGCCAAGCTGGAAGAAATCGAAATCCGCCGCGAACAGGATGACTTGCTGCGGGAGCAGGCCAGCCTGGAGGCCATCCTGGGTTCGGAGTCGGCGATGAGTGATTTGCTGGTCCGTGAAATCGAAGCCGATATGAGCAAGTACGGTGATGACCGGCGTTCACCGCTCACCGTTCGGGGCGAAGCGCAGGCCCTCAAGGAATCCGACTTGACACCGGCGGAACCGGTCACAGTCGTGTTGTCGGAAAAAGGCTGGATTCGTGCCGCCAAGGGACATGATGTGGCGGCCGAAAGCCTGAGCTACAAGGCCGGTGACGCCTTCCTGACCCGCGCCCAGGGCCGTAGCAACCAGCCGGTCTATTTTCTGGATACTACCGGGCGCAGTTACTCCCTGCCGGCCAACTCCCTGCCGTCGGCCCGCGGTCAGGGCGAGCCCTTGACCACCCGCCTCAATCCGCCCCCTGGCGCCGCCTTTACGCAAGTGCTGATGGGTGAGGCAACACAAGCCATTATCCTGGCGACCAATGCCAGCTACGGTTTCCTCTCGACCCTCGGCGATCTCGAGGCCGGCAACAAAAACGGCAAGGCAGTGGTGACCGTGCCGGAAGGGGCGGCCGTGATGCCGGTACAGATTGTTACCAATCCCGAGGAAGACTGGCTGGTGGTCCTCAGTTCGGAAGGCCGCCTGTTGATGTACCCGGTCAAGGACCTGCCCATGCTCAGCAAAGGCAAGGGTAACAAGTTGCTGGGCCTTGACGAGGGCGAGGTGTTGAAGGCCATGATCGTTTGCCGGACCGGCGACAAGGTGGTCGTCCATACCAGTAACCGGCACCTGACGCTGAAATGGTCGGACCTGGAACATTACCGGGGTGAGCGCGGGCGCCGGGGAGCCAAGTTACCCCGGGGCTTCCAGCGTGTGGAGTCCCTGTCGCCGGGCGCCTGATCGCCCGGCTGGAAATGCTTCGTTGCAACTTAGGCGGGCTTGGGCTTGCGCCGGATTTCCTGGCCTGCCTATGCTTCGGTTAATAACAACAAATAGACAGGCTCGCCGAGTTTGGCGATGTCCCGAACACGACTCCCGGTCGAGGAGACACCACGATGACGGCTGCCCCCCTGATACCTGCCCATACCCTGGAGAGCCTGGCCCGCCGCGGTTGTGATGAATTGCAGGCGCTTTACCTGTCCGCGCCCGAACCGGGCAATGTGCTGGTGCTTAACGGCACGCCCAAAGGCCGCATGCTGGCGGTGCGCTATCTGGATAACGGTTTGCCGCACAGCCTGATATCTGCAGTGGCGCGTCTGGGGGTATTCCCCTGGGATGGAAAGAGCTTTGAAGCCACGACGGAAAATGCCGGTCAGGGCAGCAGCCGCATCCGGCTGATCCGGCCAACGCTGAAACTGTTTACCTTTTACACCCGCATCAGTGAATCGGCGATTGATGGGCGGCCCTGTATCCTGCTCGATTACGACCAACCGGAAAATCCATGGGTGGTCAGGCGTATCCGGGATGAGCTTCGGGAAATAGCGCCAGGTTTGTTCATGGGGCCGATGATGGCCCGTTTGCGCAACGGGCTGGCGGAGCCGGTTCTTTGGTTTGGCATCGATAACACCCAGGACTAAGCAGGTCACAGTCGATAGTCCCGGGCTTCACTTGGCATCTAGAAGCTGA
>CAZPZK010000264.1:0-4866 GCA_964591095.1 uncultured Moraxellaceae bacterium
TCAGGTTGCTGATCGGCGTGCGCAACTCATGCGCGAGGTCGGAGGAAAAGGCGGAAAGCCGTTGCAGGGAATCGCCCAGCCGGTCGAGCATGGCGTTGAAGGCGCGCGCCAGCGGTTGCAGCTCGGTGGGTACTGCGTCAGCGAGCAGGCGCTCGTCCAGCCGTTGCGCCGAGATACCTTCCGCCACTTCCGCCATGCGCCGCACCGGCCGAAAACCGCGTCGCGTCACCGCCCACCCGGCCGCCGCCATCAGCAGCAGGCCGCCGATGCCGATAGCCAGCAACTCCCGCTCGAAGGCAGCAAGGAAACTGGCGTGGTGCCGGGTGTCGGTGGCGATGGCAACCGTCAGGGGCGCGGTGTCACCGCCAGCGTCCAGCTGCGCCACCAGTCCCCGGAAATCTTCGCCGTCGTTACGCCAGGTCAGCAGGGGCAGGGGCGCGGCTCCCGGCAGCGCGGGACGGTCCAGCAGGCGGTCGGGAATACGGGCTTGGCCGTTGACCAGCCAGTCGCGGCCCTGCGCGTCGCGAACCCGCACCGACAGATCGTGATGGCCGATCAGCGCCTCCTCCAGCTGCCGGCGCGCGCGATCACGGTCGGCAGGAGTTCTCACCTCATCCAGGATATGATGGATCAGCTCCAGCTTGCCTTCCAGCGCGAACCGGTCCTGTTCCCCGAAATGATGCTGCACCGAGGCGCGGATAAACGCACCCATGACGAGGAACACCCCGGCCGCCAGCAGCGTGAACAGCAGGCTGGTGCGGACGGTCAGCGACCTAGACGGCATAGTCATCCTCCGGCGTCGCTTCCAGCACATAGCCCATGCCGCGCACGGTGTGGATCAGCTTGGCTGCCTCGGTGTCGACCTTGCCGCGCAGGCGCTTGATCGCCACTTCCACCACATTGGTGTCGCTGTCGAAGTTCATGTCCCAGACCTGCGAGGCGATCAGCGAGCGCGGCAGGATTTCCCCCTGCCGCCGCATCAACAACTCCAGCAGCGCGAACTCCTTGGCGGTGAGGTCGATACGGCGATGGCCGCGCGTGGCCCGGCGGCGCAACAGGTCCAGCTCCAGATCGGCGACGCGCAGGACATCCGGCTCGCGTGATCGCCCGCGCCGCAATAGCGTGCGTACCCTCGCCAGCAGCTCGGCGAAGGCGAAAGGCTTGACCAGGTAATCATCCGCGCCCAGCTCCAGCCCCTTCACCCGGTCTTCCACCTGGTCGCGCGCGGTCAGGAACAGCACCGGCATCATCAGCCCGGCGTGGCGGATGGCCGCCAGTACCTGCCAGCCGTTCAGCTCCGGCAGCATCACATCCAGAATCACCAGGTCGTATTCCCCGGTCAGCGCCTGATGGCGGCCAGAGAGGCCGTCCTGCACCCAGTCGGTGGTGTAGCCGGCCTCGGCGAGGCCCTGGCGCAGGTACTCCCCGGTTTTGGCTTCGTCTTCCACCAGCAGGATTTTCATAGGTTAGGGCCTTCGCGGGTTTGTTGTGCAAACCATACCAGTTCGGGCCGGACATAGCGGCAAGCTGACAAAAATGTAATTCCGGCGTCAGGCTGACGTCCCGAAGAAAGCCGCATCCTGAATCCGAGCCGCAAGGCCTCTACTCAGGAGATACCCTCATGAATACCCCAATGTCGTCCCGTTCGTCCTCCCGTCGTTCTGTGGTCCTCGTGTTGGCCGCAGCCCTGTTGGCTGCGCCGACGTTCTCCCTCGCCGGTCCCCAAACGCTGTATCACAGCTGGATTATGCGCGGGCAAGTCCTCTCCCAGGAAAGCGGCAAAGTTGTGCTTTGTATCGGCAAGCGCGACAACGCCGAAGTCGGGCAGGAACTGGAGGTAATCCGCCAGTCCGTGATCCCTGGCGCCAAGCGAACCGACCCCAATATCCGCCGGGAGACCGTCGGCAAGGTCCGGATCAACCGTATTTTCGATGAGCATTACTCGGAAGCGGAGGTGATTCAGGGCGAGCCGAAAGTCAACGATACCGTCGAGCTGGAACGGCATTGACCCGTTCGGATAGCCAAGATGAGCGCGAGATGACAGTAATGTCATTTTCGCGTCACCGTCCTGTCCGGTTGCTGATGGCATGATTTCAATCAATCACCAGACAGGCCGGAGGAGGTCTCATGCGTATCCTGTTCGGCACTAGTATGTGGCTACTGGCCGGAATAGCCGTTGCCGCACCAATCACCGCAAACCAGTCCACTACCTTGCCGGGCTATCAGAACTGGCAGGCTCCGGTCGTGGCTGACTGGCGGGAGCTCAACCGGCAGGTTGCCACGGCCGGATCATCCCCGGACACGCCGGTTGGCGCTGCGCCGGACCCGGTTTCGTCGGATATGCCGGATATGCGCCATGGAGACCAGCATTGATGCCTGTCCGCCGCGCCCTGAACAGGGCCATCCTGCTCAGCCTGCTGACCGCCGGGCTGGGTGCGTGCGCCACGCTGTCACCTGACGGCGGCGAATCCGCCGTGCGCGCCGCCGCTGCGGAACGCCTGGGCCAGAACGTCACAACCCCGGCCGATACTGAAACGCTGGCGCAGCGCAGCGCCGATTTGCTGTCCCGCGAACTGGACGGCGACAGCGCCGTGACGCTGGCTCTGCTCAACAGCCCCGCGCTGCAACGCCTGTTTGCCGACCTGCGCCTGAACGAGGCCGAGATCATCGCCGCCAGCCGGCTGCCCAATCCCCGTTTGTCCCTGACCGCGCTGCGACAGGGCGGCGACCGGGAAACCGACCGGGCGGTTTCGCTGGATCTGATCAGCCTGTTGACCACCCCCTTGCGTGCCTCTATGGGCAAGCAACGCCGGGATATGGCGCGACTGGCCGCCGAACAATCGGTGCTGATGCTGGCCAAGGAAACCCGGCTGGCCTATGTCGAGGCTGTCACTGCCCGCCATCGCACCGCCTACGCCGCCAACATCCTGAATGCTGCCGAATCAGGGCGGACTTTGGCCCGGCGACTGGCCGAAGCCGGAAACATCAGCCGTCTCGACGCCGCACGCGAACAAGCCTTTTACGCCGAAGCCGCCGCCCGGAAGGCGCGCGCCGATAGGGATGCCGCGAGTGCGCGGGAAGCCTTGATCCGCCTACTTGGTGTTAGCGATCCCGCCACAGTGCGCCTGCCCGAACGCTTGCCGCAGCTGCCCGCCACGCCACGCGAGCTGGTCGACGCCGAGCAAATGGCGCTCGACCGGCGGTTAGACGTGCAGCGCGCCCGGCAGAGCGCCGCCAATACCGCCCGTGCACTCCATCTGACGCAGGTCACCCGCTTTATCAATGTGCTGGACCTGGGTTACCAGGACAATAGCTTCAGCAATCAACCCGACCAGCACGGTGTGGAAGTCACTCTGGAGTTGCCGCTGTTTGATTTCGGCCGCACTCGCGCCGCCGAGGCGGAAGCGGTGTATCACCGGGCGCTGGCCGAGGTCGCCGAAACGGCGATCAACGCCCGGAGCGAGGCGCGAGAGGCCTATGCAGGCTACCGTACCGCGTATGACCTGGCGCGGCACTACCGCGACGAAGTGGCGCCCGTGCAGCAGCAAATCGCCGATGAAGTGATGCTGCGCTACAACGGCATGCTGATAAGCTCCTTCGAGCTGCTGGCTCAAAGTCGTGAGCAGATCGCAGCCAGCGAATCCGCGCTGGACGCCCTGCGCGACTTCTGGCGGGCCGATGCCTTATTGGCTACCGCCCTGCAAGGGCCGATGACCACCATGACTGCGGGAGCCGCGCCATGACTACCCGACGAGACTTCCTGCGCGGCGCCGGTGTGTCCGCCCTGGCCGCCGGACTGGTTGCCCGCGCGCAGGCGGGCATTCCCGAGGCGATGATCCAGAAAAAGCCCGGTACCCAGGGACCGCTGCATCCGGCCGACGGTCCGTCGTACCACCCGGTTGTCACTCTGAACGGCTGGACCTTGCCTTACCGAATGAAGAACGGTGTCAAGGAGTTCCATCTGGTCGCCGAGCCGGTGGTGCGCGAACTGGCTCCCGGCATGACGGCGCACATGTGGGGCTACAACGGTCAAAGTCCGGGACCGACCATCGAGTGCGTCGAGGGCGACCGGGTGCGGATTTTTGTCACCAACAAACTGCCGGAGCACACCACCATTCACTGGCACGGCATCCGCCTGCCGTCGGGCATGGACGGCGTCGGCGGGTTGTCCCAACCGCAGATCAAGCCCGGCCAGACCTACGTTTACGAGTTCACGCTGAAACGATCGGGCACCTTCATGTACCACCCGCACGCCGACGAGATGGTGCAGATGGCGATGGGCATGATGGGCTTCTTCGTCGTCCACCCGAAGCGGCCGGACTTCATGCGCGTGGACCGTGATTTTGTGTTCCTGCTCAGCGCTTACGACATTGATCCCGGCAGCTACACCCCGAAAGTGTCCACGATGACGGAGTTCAACCTGTGGACGTTCAACAGCCGCGTCTTTCCCGGGATTGATCCGCTGGTGGCCCGGACCGGCGAGCGGGTGCGCATCCGGGTCGGCAACCTGACCATGACCAACCACCCGATCCATTTGCACGGCCATGATTTCGAAGTGACCGGCACCGACGGCGGCTGGGTGCCACCCTCGGCACGCTGGCCGGAAGTCACCACCGATGTCGCTGTCGGCCAGATGCGCACCGTCGAGTTCACGGCGGAGGCCGGAGACTGGGCGTTTCACTGCCACAAGTCGCACCACACCATGAACGCGATGGGGCACGGCCTGCCGACCATGATCGGCGTCCGCCAGGACGATATCGCGGAAAAGATCCGCAAGTTGACGCCGGACTTCATGGGCATGGGCGCGGCCGGCATGGCGGACATGGCCGAAATGGACATGCCGCTGCCCGACAACACCTTGCCGAT
>CAZPZK010000265.1:0-2679 GCA_964591095.1 uncultured Moraxellaceae bacterium
GGCCGACAGGTTGGCCTGGTTGAAGAAGATGCGCCCGAAATGCTGCTCGTCCGGAAACACCTCGTCCTGACGCGGCAGGTTCGCGCCGCCGGAATCGACCAGATAGA
Source organism: uncultured Moraxellaceae bacterium (assembly GCA_964591095.1). GTDB lineage: Bacteria > Pseudomonadota > Gammaproteobacteria > Pseudomonadales > Moraxellaceae > Fluviicoccus. The sequence continues at coordinate 108 of CAZPZK010000265.1, forward strand.
TGCAGGGCAGGTGGTTTTCCTCGGCAATCTTCTGCGCACGCAGGTGCTTCTTCACCGTCAGTGGGTAGTAGGAGCCGCCCTTCACGGTGGCGTCGTTGGCCGCGATCACGCACTCGATGCCCGCCACGCGCCCGATCCCCGCCACCAGCCCGGCGGCAGGCACGTCTTCATCGCCATATACCTCGAATGCCGCCAGCGGCGACAGCTCCAGGAAGGGCGAACCGGGGTCGAGCAGGGTATTGATGCGTTCACGCGCGGTCAGCTTGCCGCGCGCCTTGTGGCGCTTCACGGCCTCGTCACCGCCGCCTTGGGCGATATAAGCGAGCTTTGCCTTCAGGTCATCCACCAGCGCGCGCAGGGCGGCGGCGTTTTCCTGGAAACCGGGGCTGTGGGGGTTCAGCTGGGTGGAAAGGATGGGCATGACGGGGTACCGGATCATTTGACGATTTGTAGGGGCGCACTGCGTTCGCCCTCGTGAACAAACAGACAGCGTGTTCGGCAGGCAGGGCGCACGCCGTGCGCCCCTACGACACTTACGCCGTTTCCTTGAACAATTCCCGCCCAATCAGCATGCGCCGGATTTCCGACGTGCCCGCGCCGATTTCATAAAGCTTGGCGTCGCGCAACAGGCGGCCGGCGGCGCAGTCATTCATGTAACCGTTGCCGCCCAGGATCTGGATGGCGTCCAGCGCCATCTGCGTGGCGTTCTCGGCCGTGTAGAGGATGACCGCGGCGGCGTCCTTGCGGGCGGTTTCCTGACGGTCGCAGGCTTGCGCCACGGCGTACAGGTAGGCGCGCGAGGCGTTCAGCTTGGTGTACATGTCCGCCACCTTGCCCTGGATCAGCTGGAACTCGCCGATGGCCTGGCCGAACTGCTTGCGCTCGTGGATGTAGGGCACCACGAGGTCCATGCAGGCCTGCATCACGCCGATGGGGCCGCCGGACAGCACCACGCGCTCGTAATCCAGACCGCTCATCAGCACCTTCACGCCGCCGTTCAGACGGCCGAGGATGTTTTCTTCCGGCACGAACACGTCATTGAACACCAACTCGCAGGTGTTGGAACCGCGCATGCCCAGCTTGTCCAGCTTCGGCGAACGGCTGAAACCCTTCCAGTCACGTTCCACAATAAAGGCGGTCATGCCGTGCGGACCGGCGGCGAGGTCGGTCTTGGCATAGATGACATAGGTATGGGCATCGGGGCCGTTGGTGATCCACATCTTGGTGCCGTTCAGCACATAGCCGCCGTCCGCCTTGTCGGCGCGCAGCTTCATGCTCACCACGTCGGAACCGGCGCCGGTTTCGGACATCGCCAGCGCGCCCACGTGTTCGCCGCTGATCAGCTTCGGCAGGTACTTCGCGCGCTGTTCGTCATTGCCGTTGCGGTAGATCTGGTTCACGCACAGGTTGGAATGCGCGCCGTAAGACAGACCTACCGACGCCGAAGCGCGGGAGATTTCCTCAATGGCCAGCACATGCGCCAGATAGCCCATGTTCACGCCGCCGAACTCTTCGCTGACGGTCATGCCCAGCAGGCCCAGATCACCCATCTTGCGCCACAGGTCCATGGGGAACTGGTTGCTGGAGTCGATCTCCGCCGCGCGCGGCGCAATCTCCGCTTGAGCGAACTGGCGCACGGTGTCGCGCAGTTGGTTGAGGGTGTCGTCAAAACCGAAATTCATGCCTGTGTACATGGTCAGAGTCCTGTGTCGCGGAGAGGGGCAAATTGCATGCGCCGGATCATACCAAGCAAATGCTTGCTTTGCTAGACGGATCACGCCAGCCGCCATCGCAGTGAAGCCTGAGAAGGCTATTGCCAAATCCGCGTCAGAGTTCATAATCCAACCCTTCCTTTGGCTGTTTTACAGGGCATCTCCATGAGCGGAAAAACCGCGATTCTGATAGGAGCCACAGGACTCGTAGGGAAACAGGTTCTGGAAAAACTGCTGGCCTTGCCGGCCTATGAAAAGATCATCGCCGTCACCCGCAAGCCCATGCCGTTGACGCCCCGGGTGCAGAATCTGGTGGTGGATTTTGACAATCTGGCCGCCTCGCTGGTTAATTTGCACGCGGACGAAGCCTTCTGCTGCCTAGGCACCACGCTGAAGCAGGCGGGCAGCAAAGCGGCCTTCCACAAGGTGGACTACGGCTATAATTTCGAATTCGCGCATGCCATGCGCCAGAACGGCTGCCAGCATTTCCTGCTGGTGTCGGCGCTGGGCGCCTTCCCCAAATCGCTGGTGTTTTACAGCCGGGTGAAGGGACTGTTGGAAAAGGATATTGCGGAATTGGGTTTTTCCCGGTTCTCCATTTTCCGGCCTTCGCTGCTGCTGGGAAACCGTGCCGAAAGCCGCCTCGCTGAAAACCTGGCCGCGCGCCTGATGCCGATTGTGGAGCCGTTCTTGCGGGGCCCGTTGCGCACGGTGCAACCGATCCGCGGCGAACAGGTGGCGGCGGCGATGGTGGCCGTAGCCAATCTTCCGGACTCCCCGGAGAATCCGGCCTTCTATTACTACGATGACATGCTGGCGGCGTCGGCCGCTTTTGCCTGATGGAGAGAATCATGGTGGAT
>CAZPZK010000265.1:2689-4863 GCA_964591095.1 uncultured Moraxellaceae bacterium
CCCCCGACCTGTGCGACGCCTATCCCGATGTGCGCGTCATGACGCCGATGTTCCGCAATTACGGGGGACGCAAGTCCTTTGGCGGCCAGGTGGTGACGGTGAAGTGCTTCGAGGATAATTCGCGGGTCAAGGAACTGCTGGCGACGCCGGGCAAGGGCAAGGTGCTGGTGGTGGACGGCGGCGGTTCGCTGCGTTGCGCGCTGCTGGGCGACCTGATCGCGGCCAGCGCAGTGAAGCATGAGTGGGAAGGCGTGATCATTTACGGCTGCGTGCGCGATGTGGATGCGCTGGCGCAACTGGACCTGGGGGTGCAAGCGATCAATTCGATGCCGATGAAGAGCACGCGGCGGGGGATTGGCGAAACGGGGATCCGGTTGTCGTTTGGCGGGGTGATTATAGAGGACGGGGAGTTCATCTACGCGGATAATAATGGGGTGATTGTGGCGGATAAGAAGTTGGAGATGCCAGCGGAATGATGTGTAGGTCGGGCTTTAGCCCGACAACAGCCTTCGCACAAAGAGTGTTGTCGGGTTGAAACCCGACCTACATAAACACGCCCTGAGAGCCTTGAGCCCAAACTTGGTTGTTGGCGGTGCGCGACCGCAATCCTTCGTGCCCTGGCAATCAGCAAGCCAACCTGTCCGAACCGCTCGCCGGGAGTCGCAATGCGACGCTGAATCCGGTGCTAGAACCTCTTACAGACCAAGCCAACTTTTAAAGTCTATCCTTGAGTCGCTGATCGTGCAATACCGTCTGTATCCATTGCGGGGCAGTTCGTAGGTTGGGTTGACGCAGGAAACCCAACATGTTGTTCTTTGCAAAGTCCCGTTGTTGGGTTTCGTACCTCAACCCAACCTACAAAATCGATAAAAAATCACTTCCCCTGAATCCCCTTCAACGGCTCCGACAACCGCTTCGGAATCCTCGGATAAACCTCCTTGAACATCGCAATGATCTTCGGAATATCCCCCTCGATATCCCCGGTCGGATCAAACCGCCCCAAAAAGATCACCTGCTTCTTCCGGTAATCAAACCCCGTCATGATCACCGGCACCCCGGCCTCCAGCGCAATCCGCATGAAGCCCGACTTCCATTGCTTTGCACTGTGCCGCGTCCCCTCCGGCGCAATGCCCATGATCAGCTTGTCCGCTTCCCGCAACTTCCGCGCCGACAGGCCAACCAGATCCTTGGCATCCTCCCGGTTCACCGGCGCAAAGCCCAGCCCGCGCAGCAACGGCCCGAACGGCCACACGAACACGGTGTGCTTCACCATCATCGTGATGTCCAGCCCGATGGCCCAGGTTGCCGCCAGGGCGATGTAGGCGTCGAAATTCGAGGTGTGGGGAACTACCACCATCACCGCCTTGGGCACATTCGGGAAGTCGCCGACCACGCGCCAGCCAAGGGCTTTCAGCATGGCCGCGCCCACCGTCTTCGAGAACAGGTTGCCGCGTTGCGGCACCCGGTCGCCCAATGTGTACATGGCCATGTTCTGCATTCCTCCCGGTATCAGCTTTCCACGCACTGTATCACGGCGGTGTTGATGCGCATGATGCGCAGGTCGCCCATCGGCGAGCCGCTGCCGGTATTCACGGTATAGGCCACCGCTAGGTCGCGCGAGGGGTCGGCCCAGGCGCCGGAGCCGCCGTAACCGAAATGGCCGAAGGCGTGCGGGGTTTTCGGCCAGGTGGTGAAGATGCGGTGGTAGCCCAGACGCCAGTTCATGGCCATCGGCACTACGTCGCCGCGCTGGCGGTTATGCACGCGGGTGGCTTCGGCCAGTCGTTGGGCTGACAGCAGGCGCACGCCGTCCAGCTCGCCGCCGTTGGCCAGCGCCGCATAGATGCGCGCTAGCGAGCGGGCGGTGAAGACACCGTTGGCGCCGGGGATGCAGGCTTGCAGGCTCTCCGGTTCGTCCAGGTAGAAGCGGCTCATGCCGCGCGGTATCAGCGCGTCGGCGGAGGTGGTGTCGTCAAAGCCGGTCAGGGCGAGAGCGTTGCTGATCAGCTTCTGCCGCCAGACAGCGATCTTAGACGGCGGCTTGGGATTCGGGTTGTAGCGTGCCGCGCCGATGATCTCGGCGCAGCGCGGAAGTTCGCTGTCTGGCACGCCGATATAGCAGCCGTCCAGTTCCAGCGGTTGCACCAGTTTTTCGTCCAGCAGCGCGGCCAGCG
>CAZPZK010000266.1:0-4862 GCA_964591095.1 uncultured Moraxellaceae bacterium
GTAACCGGCTTCGTCGGTGTGGCCGGTCTTCAGGCCGTCCACCGTAGGGTCGGTGTAGAGCAGGGCGTTGCGGTTGCCTTGCTTGATGTTGTTGAAGGTGAATTCCTTTTCGGAATAGATGGGGTAGTACTTGCTGCTGTCCTTGATAATGGCGTGCGCCAGCAAGCCCATGTCGCGCGCGGTGGTGTAGTGGTTGGGGTCGGAGAGACCGGTGGCGTTGGCGAAGTGGGTGCCGTTCATGCCCAGATGCTTGGCTTCAGCGTTCATCATCTCGGCGAAGGCGGGTTCATTGCCGGCCAGATGTTCGGCCAGGGCCTTGGACGCATCGTTGCCGGACTGGATGATGACGCCGCGCAGCATGTCGATGACCGAGGCGCTGGTGTTGACCGGCACATACATGCAGGACTCGGCGCTGGTGCCGCGGCACCAGGCGGACTCGCTCATCAGCACCGGATCGGTTTCCTTGAGCGTGCCCTTGATCAGGCGCTGCTCGACCAGGAAACTGGTCATCATCTTGGTCAGCGAAGCCGGAGCCAGGCGCAGGTCGGGGTTGGAAGAGGCGAGGACCTGGCCGGAGTCGTAATCCATCAGCACGAAGCCCTTGTTTTCGAGGACCGGCGCGGCGGGAACGATGGTGGCGGCATTGACAATGGTGGCGGTAAAGGCGGCGAAGCCGAAGGCGGCAAGCGTGCGGGCCATGATGCGTGCGATTCCTTGATTCGGGGACGGGAAGGTTTGTTGGCGGGGATTCTAGCACTGTTGTGCCGGGATTTTTGTACGGCTTGCTTGACAACTGATGGGCAGAATTCCGGCGGTGAAGATCACGATGGCGGTGCGGGTAAGGACAGCCTGCCGGCCGGGGCGGCAAGCATCCGATATCGGGGTCAGGCGGCGTTGGCGGCAGGGATGGGCAGCCGGGCTTCCACGGCCTGGCCGTACTTCGCCAGCAGTTCCGCACGCCGTTGCGGGTCCATGTTGATCCGCGACAGATCGCCCCGGTAATGGTCGACAACGCGTTGGTCCATGATCCTGTACCACAGTGGCGGAATATAAGCCGCCAGCAGCATCGAAGGATAGCCGCCCGGCAGGCGCGGTGCATTCTCGAAGTGGCGCAGCGACTGGTAACTGCGCGTCGGATTGGCGTGATGGTCGCTGTGGCGCTGTAACTGGTAGGTCAGCAGGTTGGACAGGATGAAGTTGCTGTTCCAGCTGTGTTCCGGCAGCGTGCGCTCGTACTTGCCGTTTTCATCCTGACGACGCTTCAGCCCGTAGTGTTCCAGATAGTTCACCACTTCCAGCAGGCTGGCGCCGTACGCACCCTGCGCCACCATGAACGGAACGGCGCGCGGCCCGCAGAGGGCGGTGGCGACGCCGACCAGCCCGGCACTGATCGCCCAGCCCTGCAGCAGTTCGTTCTCCAGGCTCCAGAATGTCTTGCCCTTGCGTTCCAGACGCTGGGTTTCAATCTCGATGGCGGATTTGACGCCGCCGATGATGGTGCGCGGCAGGAATTTCCAGAAACTCTCACCCATGCGGCTGGTGGCCGGGTCTTCCGGCGTGGCGACGCGCTTGTGGTGGCCGTAGTTATGCTCGACGCGGAAGTGGGTGTAGAAGGTCGGGGCCAGCGCCAGCAGCGCGGCGTAGCGGTTCTGGCTGTCCTGCTTGTGGCCCAGTTCGTGGCCGGTATTGATGCCGAAGCCGTTCAGGGTGCCGACGGTCATGGTGATGCCGGCGCGGTCGGCCAGCGGTACATGCTTGCGCGTGGCCAGCCAGCAGCCGAGCAGGGTCATGGTGTACTGCGCGGGAATGAAGGTTTTGACCAACAGGTTGTAGTAGCGGTCGTTTTCCAGATTCGGGATGACGTCTTCGGGCGGGTTGTTGGTGTCCTCGCCGATCAGGTGGTCCAGCGCCGGAATGAGGGCGTTGACCAGGGCGGGGCCGGTCCAGGCCAGCGCACGCAGCTTCTTCGGGGCGATGGCGTAGGCGGCCAGCGCGGCGGTGCCGATCACGGGCAAGGCGGGGCTAAGCGCCCAGAGGTAGCGCTTGCGGTCTTTCCAGCCGTACTGACGGGCGGGAGTGGCGGCCTGGATGGCGTGTTCGGGTGCTTGCGTGCCCATGTTCTTCACCTGCTGTGCGGGTTTGTGATGAGGTCAGGATAGGGGAGGCCGCGTTTTCACGGCAGGTTCGCGATTGACAGTCGGGGGTCATTTTTTGACAATCTGACATTCATCAACTTCACTTCAGACACCTTTCAGCCTGTCCGAGGTATTCCGCATGACCCTTCAGGACGTCAGCCTGCCCGGCTATTACATCCGCCAGATGGCCGACCTGGTGCGCGGACGCGGTGCGGATATCCAGCCGTGGCTGGCGGAAGCCGGTCTGGGCGAGGCGCGGCTGGATGAAGCGGTCGTCACCTTTTCCTTTCCGGTTTTCCGCCGTTTTCTGCTGGAGTCGATGACGCTGTCGCAAGAACCGGCGCTGGGACTGCTGCTGGGCGCGCGCCTGCTGGGCAACACCCACGGCATCTTGAGCTATGCCGCCATGAACGGCGGTTCGATCCGGCAGGTGCTGGGGTTGTTGCAGAGCTATCTGCCGCTGCGGACGACGCTGGTGGCCATCGGGATGCAGACGGTCGGGGACGAGGTGCGGGTCCGCTTCAACGAGGCGATGCCGCTGGGCGAGGTACGGCGGCTGGTGCTGGAAACGGTGGTGCTGTCGATCCGCAATATCCTGGATTTCATCACCATGGGTGCGTGTCAGGTGCGGGAGGTGGCGTTCGACTTTCCGGGGCTGGACGCGGACGCGCGGCTGGCGGCGGAGTTCTGCAAGTGCGGGGTGCGCTACGGGGCGGACTGGACGGGCTTTTCCCTGCCGGTGGCGCAGCTGGATATGCCGTTGAAGATGGCCGATCCGGCGGCGTTCAGCGAGGCGGTGGGCATTTGCCGCCGCGAGCTGGAGAAGATGACGCGGCAGGTGTCGGTGGCGGCGCGGGTGCGGCGCTTGATGCTGGAGCAGCAGAACGGGTTTCCGTCGTTGCAGATGACGGCGCGGTTGTTTCATTTGACGCCGCGGACGCTGCACCGGCGGTTGATTGAGGAGGGCACGTCGTTCAAGCAGGTTCTGGAGGAGGTGCGGCATATGCTGGCGTTGGAGCATTTGAAGTCGGGGCGGTTGTCGATTCAGGAGATTGCGTTTTTGCTGGGGTATTCGGATGTGGCGAATTTCCGGAGGGCGTTTAAGCGGTGGGAGGGGGTGGCGCCGTCGGGGGTGAGGGGGAGATATTTATCGATATGAATAGGGCGGATCTGATATCCGCCCTATGGATTGTGCAGATATAAGCCGAAAATTTATCTGACTACAACATCGTATGGGCATTTATCTGAGTTATGATGAATGGGAAAGGTTTGGCGTATAATTTGAATTATATAATCATATGAGAAACCATGGGTGTTGCTTGAAGCTAGGATTTCAATAACGCAATCAAGGACATCTTGGCCTTTGGGGGTTCCCCGCCCGCGTATGATTTTCCCATTGATGCTTAATATAAAGCGCTGGTCGGGGTAGGTTCCATGATTCATCGGGTAAACAAACAGCGCAATCTTTTCTTCCGCATTAAAAATAATGCGCCTGTCAATCGAATCATCATATTGGGATGTTCTGACAACATCAGGCAAATTGAGCTTGCCAAATAATGCCTCTGTACATATTTCCGAGACAAAAAACATGGTACATCCTCGCTCTATTGTTGATCTGCCAGGCATCCGCGTAATGCGCATCAAAATACGCCGGATTTCTGCTCAAATCACACCTTGATTCGACGAACCGTCAACTCACACCGCTGATTAATCAAACCGACAATGAGTATCACGACAGCCTCCCGTCGAAGGCAGCCCCGCCAATCAGCTGTTCAAACAGGAGCTATCAATCCGCTTTCCGTATGAGCCTTACTCCCGGCAATCCTTCAAAATGCGCGTCACAGGTCAGCAATTCCGCCCCCGCCGCGCGCGCGGTTGCATAAACCACCGCATCCGCCGTCGCCAGTTTGTATTGCCGGTGCAGTTCCGCCGCCAGCAGCGCCGTCCGGGTATCCAGAGAACTGACCCGGCAGGTTTCGGTATAGGCGATCACCTGATCCGCCTTTTCCTCGCCACATTCCCGATACAGCCATTTCGAGAGCTCAAGTTGCACGATCGTCGGAACAATGCAGTCCGTTTTGCCCGGAAAGACCGGTTTCAACAATTGCCCGGTCGGACTGTCCACCAGCCATTCAATCCACGCCGATGTATCAACGACGACCATCAATAGCGATCCTGCCGGTCACGAAACGCCGTCGTGTCAGCGTCTTTGGCCAATCCGGCCAGCGCATCCAGGGTGGGGACAGGCATCAACAAAACGCCTTTGCCTTTGGGAATGAACACCAGCTCCTGGCCTTCCTGCCAGTGTTGTTCTTCACGGATTGCCTTGGGGATGGAAATCTGGAATTTGCTGGAGAGGGTGGCGGTAGCCTGCATGATTCTTACCTATACTGGTCGATGGCTTCATTGTAAGAATATAGGCAGCTGCCGGTATAGGCAAGTTGTTACCAACATGATAATGAGGGACACACACCGCGCCGCCGCGAAATCCCTACCTCAACAACCATCCCCCCATCACCAGATTCCCCACCACCGACACCGCCGCCAGCACCTTCCAGAACAACACCGGATCGCGCTCGATCCACGGCTTCCCCGCCACCGTCAGCGCCGTATTCGGCCGCTGCAGATCGGTCAGGAACTCGCTCAATTCCTCATAACGCTGCTCCGGATTGAGGCTCAGCGCCTTGGCCAGCGCCGCATCCAGCCACACCGGCACATGCGCGTTGT
>CAZPZK010000267.1:0-2966 GCA_964591095.1 uncultured Moraxellaceae bacterium
CCGCAATTCCTTTCTGTCGAAGACCGGATCGCGCAGACGACCTTGCACCGCTGGTCGCTCGACGATGAGATCAACGCCAATGACAACGTCATCATCCTGATTTGCGAGTCCCTGTCGGAAATCAGTCCGGCGCTGCTGACCAATCCGCGCGTGTCGGCGGTTGAAATCCCGGTGCCGGATCTGGCGGAACGGGAGCGCGCCATCCGTCATTACGCACCGCAAATGCCGGCGGAGCAGCTTCGCCAGATGGCGGAGCAGACCGCCGGATTGCGGGTCATCCAGCTCGCGGGCATGGTCGCGGCGGAGGGCGCCCAGGGGCTGGACGAAGCCGAGCGCCGCCGGTTGATCGAGGGCCTGCTGGCCGGGCAGCCCAGCGCTGCCGAACGGGCCGGACGGTTGGCGGCTATCACGGCGGGCATGACGCCGGAAGAAATCCGGCAGATGGTGGACCCGACGCGACCGTTGCCGGTCGAAGCCACCCCATTGGAAGAAATGTTGGCGCTGGTGCGTCGGCGCAAGCGCGAACTGATTGAAAAGGAATGCGCCGGGCTGATCGAGTTCATCGAGTCCAGGCACGGACTGTCCGCCGTCGGCGGCAACGAAGGCATCAAGGCGGAGTTGATGGAAATCGCCGCAGCCATCCGTTCCGGGGATCGCGCCCGCTGCCCGATGGGCTTGCTGGCGGTCGGACCGATGGGGGCGGGCAAGACCTTTGTCATCAAGGCCTTTCTCAAGGAGGCGGGCTTGACCGGGGTGGCGTTGAAGAATTTCCGTTCGAAATGGGTCGGTTCCACCGAAGCCAATCTGGAGCGCGTACTTTCGGCGGTCAAGGCGATGGGGCCTATTGCCGTGATCATTGACGAAGGCGACCGCAGTTTTGGCCGCCAGAGCGAGGACTCCGATGGCGGCACCAGTTCGCGCATCATTGCACGCCTCAAGGAGTTCATGTCCGAGACCGAGAACCGGGGCAAGGTACTGTTCATCCTGATGACCAATCGTCCGGACAAACTGGACGCCGATATCAAGCGTCCGGGACGGCTTGACCGCAAGATTCCGTTTTTCTACGCCGAGTCCGCCCCGGAGCGGCTGGCGATTGTCAAATCCATTCTGGATCGCTATGTCCCCGATAACCGCACGGATTGGCAACTGGCTGAAAGCCTGATGGGACGGTTGGAAGGCTATTCCAATGCCGACCTGGAGGCGGTGGCCCTGCTGGCGCTGGAGTTTTCGGCGCGCGAGGGACAGCCCTTCAGCGAGGCGCTGCTGGCGCGGGCGATTGATGACTTCATGCCGCCGCAGGATTTGGCGATGATCCGTTTCATGGAAATGCTGGCCGTCTTCGAGTGCTCACGGCGCTCCATGCTGCCTGCCCGGTTCCGCAATCTTGGCGCCGACGCCGTACACCAACAACTGCAAACCCTGCGCTTGCAGGTCAACGAATAATAAGCTCATCAGGAGAACCCCATGCTGCCCTTTGCCGCTGCAAGCCATCTGACGGATACCGAAATAGGCATTGCGACCCGCGCCATGCTCCGGGTCGCCCACACCGACGGCATTCACCCCGCCGAAATCGCCTTGATCCGCCAGTTTTACGAGGGCGGGATCGAAACGGCGGGATTGCCGCTGTTTGATGACATTCTCGCTGATTGCGCCGGCGGCTCCGGACATATTGACGCCGCGCGCTTTATCGAAAATGGCAACCGTGAACTCTTGATGACGCTCTGCATTCTCACGGCCTATGCCGATGGCCATTGTTCGGCCCAGGAACAGGCCGTACTGCAAGGACTGGCGGCGGACATGGGGCTGGAGCCTGCCCGACTGGAGGCGTTGCAAGCCGTGGTCAAGGACCAGTTGCTGGCCAGCCTTGCCCATCTTCCGGATGTGGCTTCCGTGGCGGCCGTGGCGCGGGAACTGGGCTGAAGGCCTCCGCCGGGATCCGTCAGCGGGTCCCGGTTACGCCAACATCAAGCGGCGTTCGGCCGGAGTTTCTGTATGGACGAAACCAGCGCCAGCACCAGCGCGCCGGCGACGATGCCGGAAAGGGTGTCCAGCAGGCTGGGAGCGATGACTGCCAGCAGCTGGCCGATGCCGGGCCAGTGACTGACGGCCTCCGCCGCGTGGTGGAACAATTCATGGGCGCCGGGCACGCCATGCATCAAGATGCCGCCACCGACCATGAACATGGCCACCGTGCCGGCAACGGACAGGGTTTTCATCAGGATCGGCGCGGCTTTCAGGATGGCGCGGCCTGACAACCGCTGCAAGGCCGCCCCGAAGTCATCGCCGGTTCCCGCCCGGCGCGTCAGGTACAGTCCGGCATCGTCAAGCTTGACGATGCCGGCGACAATGCCGTAAACCCCGACCGTCATCAGCAGCGCGATCAGCCCCAGCACCAGCACCTGGCTGCCAAAGCCCGCGTGGGCAACCGTTCCCAGCGTGATGACGATGATTTCCGCCGACAGGATGAAGTCGGTGCGGACCGCTCCCCGGATTTTCTCCTGTTCAAAGGCCACCATGTCCACCGCCGGGTTGCTGACGGCCTGCTGCTGCTCGGCATGATGCCGCTCGTCTTCCCCGGCGCCATGCAGGAACTTGTGCGCCAGTTTTTCAAAGCCCTCGAAGCAGAGGAACGCGCCGCCCAGCATCAGGAGCGGCGTTATGGCCCAAGGCATCAGCGCGCTGATCGCCAGGGCGGCCGGGACCAGAATGGCCTTGTTGCGCAAGGAGCCCTTCGCCACCGCCCACACCACGGGCAGTTCACGGTCAGCCTGGATGCCGGTGACCTGCTGTGCGTTCAACGCCAGGTCATCGCCCAGAACCCCGGAGGTTTTCTTGGCGGCCACCTTGCTCATCAGCGCCACATCGTCAAGCAGGGTGGCAATATCATCAATCAGCGCCAGCAGGCTGGAAGCCATTAATTTTCTCCTGGTCTCAAAAAAGCCCGGTCGGGGCTGTTTACATTAACG
>CAZPZK010000267.1:2976-4851 GCA_964591095.1 uncultured Moraxellaceae bacterium
AACGTCCCGCAACGGATAATCAATCATTAAGATTTTGGTTTCCAATGCCCATCCGGAGTTTCCCGTGCCCCCAGCAACAAATCCCGCCTTCGAACTGCGCCGTCAGGTCCCCGTGCCTTCACTCAATCTGGTCATGGAGGAGTACCGTCATCTCCGGACCGGCGCGCTGCATTACCACCTGGCGGCGGACAACCCCGAAAACGTGTTCCTGGTGGCCTTGCGCACCATGCCGATGGACTCCACCGGCGTCGCCCATATTCTCGAACACACCGCGTTGTGCGGTTCGGAAAAATACCCGGTACGTGATCCGTTTTTCCTGATGATCCGCCGTTCGCTCAATACCTTCATGAATGCCTTTACTTCCAGCGACTGGACGGCTTACCCCTTTGCCAGCCAGAACCGGCAGGATTTTGACAATCTGTTGTCGGTTTATCTGGACGCCGTGTTCTTCGCGCGGCTGGACCCGCTGGATTTCGCCCAAGAGGGTATCCGTGTCGAATTCAGTGAGCCTGACAATACCGAAAGCCCGCTGGTTTACAAGGGCGTGGTCTTCAACGAAATGAAGGGCGCGATGAGTTCGCCGCACAGCATCCTGTCGGATGTGCTCAACAAGTATGTATTTCCGACAACCACCTATCATTTCAACTCCGGCGGCGATCCGGCCGAAATCCCCGAACTGACCTACGACGACCTGCGCGCCTTCTACCGCAAGCATTACCACCCCAGTAACGCGGTGTTCATGACCTATGGCGACATTCCGGCGGTGGAACTGCAGGAGCGCATCGAGTCTCAGGCCCTGCACGCTTTCGAGGCTGGGGAGGCGGTGCGCGGCCGCGATGAGAAGCGCTATCTGGCCCCGGTGGCGGTGGAAGAATTCTATCCGCTGGACGAGGGCGATGACGGGGAGAAGGCGCATGTGGTGCTCAGTTGGCTGCTGGGAAAAACCTCCGATGTTCGCGATAGGCTGGACATGCACCTGCTGACCGGCGTGCTGCTGGAAAACTCCGCCTCCCCGTTGCGCCATTATCTGGAAACCTGCGGCCTGGGCGAGTCGCCGTCGCCGATGTGCGGCCTCGATGACAATGGCCGTGAAATGAGTTTCAGCTGCGGTCTGGAGGGTTCGGATGCCCTGAAGGCCGTGGAAATCGAGCAGGGCATCCTGACGGTGCTGCGGGAGGTGGCGGAGCAGGGGGTGCCGCGCGAGGATGTGGAGGCGGTGCTGCACCAGGTCGAGCTGTCACAGCGGGAAATCGGCGGTGACTCCTATCCCTATGGCCTGCAACTGATCCTGAACGGCCTGGGCGCCGCCCTGCAGGACAGTGATCCGCTGGTCTTGTGGGATGTCGATGCCGTGCTGGCGGAAATGCGCGAGGCCATTGCCGATCCGGAATATATCGGCAACCTGATCCGGCGCGCCCTGCTGGACAATCCGCATCGCGTGCGCCTGACCCTGAAGCCGGATACCGGACTCAGCGCCCGACAGCAAGCCGCCGAAGCGGCGCAACTGGCCCGGCGCCAGGAGCGGATGACGGCGGACGAGAAGGCGGCGGTGCAGGCTCTGGCGCGCGATCTGCAGCAACGGCAGGCCATGATTGATGATGTCAGTGTCTTGCCCAAGGTCGGGCTGGCCGATGTCCCCGCCGACCTGCAGATTGCAGAAGGGCGGACGGAAAGCCTGTTGTGCGGCGATAGCGCCATCCCGCTGACGACCTTTGCCGCCGGCACCAACGGCTTGTTCTACCACCAGATCATCATCGACTTGCCCGCGCTGGATGAAGAGGAACAAGCCCTGTTGCCGCTCTATGGCGGCCTGCTCAGCGAACTGGGCGCAGGTGAGCATGATTATCTGGCCATGCAGCTATGGCAGTCCCGGGT
>CAZPZK010000268.1:0-4832 GCA_964591095.1 uncultured Moraxellaceae bacterium
GATGTGCGGGATACGATCGAAGGAGACGACCTGGCGCGGGCCCTGCTCAAGATCTGGCTGGGGCCCAAGCCGGTCCAGGACGACCTCAAGAGCGCCCTGATGGGCGCTTCCTGAAGCCGTCAAGGTCAGGGTTTAGCGGCGAACCCAGTCGCTGGCGCCCTGACGGCGGGGACGGTCCTGCCAGTCATCGCGGCGGCCTTCGGTGCGGCCGGCAAAGCCGCCGCCTTCACGGCGCTCCGGACGGTTGCCGAAATTGTCATCGCGGCGCGGGGCGAAACTGTCATCACGACGCGGTGCATAACCGCCGCGATCCTCGCGCGGAGCACGATCGGCAAACGGACGGTCCCCGGCGGAGGAGGCCGAGCGGTAGCCGCCGCCATCCTGACGGTAGCCGCCTTCCTTGCGGAAGCCGGTGTCATCGTAGCGCGGGGCGCGGTCATCACCGCGCGGGCCGCTGCGGTCGGAAGGACGCGACGGACGGCTTTCCTTGCGGTCACGGCTCCAGCGTTCCTTGTTGTTGAAGTCGCGACCGCCGCCGCTGCGATAGCCGTCACCGGGACGGCCGCTGCGCGGCTTGGGCGCGCGTTGCGGTTCCAGGCCTTCCACTTCGCTGGCATCGACGCGGCCGGGCAGCATGCGCTCGATCTTGGTCCACTTGTAACGGTCGCCGTGATGCACGAGATTGACGGCGATGCCGGTGCGGCCGGCGCGACCGGTGCGGCCGATGCGGTGGATGTAGTCTTCGCTGTGACGCGGCAGCGCATAGTTGACCACGTGGCTGATGTTGGGCACATCAATGCCGCGGGCGGCGACATCGGTGGCGACCAGAATCTTGATTTCGCCGCGGCGCAGGCTTTGCAGCGTGCGGTTGCGGTGGGATTGCTTCATGTCGCCGTGCAGGGCGCTGGCGGCATAACCCAGTTCCACCAGGTCGTCGGCCAGTTCATCGGCTTCCAGCTTGGTGCCGGTGAAGACGATGGCCTGCTGCATGCTCTCATGGCCCAGCACATGCGCCAGCAATTTGGCCTTGTGCTGCGCGTCATCCACAAAGTGCAGGCGCTGCTCGATACGGTTGTAGTCCAGTTGCTGTTGTTCGATGCTGATGCGCACCGGATCCTTCAGCAGGTCCGAGGCCAGCTCGGCAATGCGTCCGACCATGGTGGCGGAGAACATCAGGGTCTGCCGGGTTTCCGGCGTCTGGTCCATGATCGCGTCGATGTCTTCGGAGAAGCCCATGTCCAGCATGCGGTCGGCTTCATCAAACACCAGCATCGACAGTTGGCTCAGGTCAATGCGGCCGGAACCGATATGGTCGAGCAGACGGCCCGGCGTCGCCACCAGGATATCCGGCATCTTGGCCAGCATGTCCAGTTGGCGGGGATAGGGCATGCCGCCGACGATGCTGGTGCAGACGATGCGGCGGAGATACTTGGTGAACGCCGTGGTGGCGGTGGTCACCTGTTGCGCCAGTTCCCGCGTCGGGGTCAGCACCACCAGCTTGGGGCGGGCGGGTTCGGGACGCGGCCGGCGACCGTTGGTGCGCTCGGGACGGGCATTGGAGCGCGGCGTTGCCGGCTGCTCAAAAATCTTCTGCAGGGCGGGCAGCATGAAGGCCGCCGTCTTGCCGGAGCCGGTCTGGCTGGACACCAGCAGGTCGCGACCCTCCAGCGCGGCCGGGATGGCCTGGGCCTGGACGGGGGTCGGGGTATGGATATTCAGGTCGCCCATGGCGCGGCACAGCGCTTCATTCAGGCCAAGGGCCAGAAAAGCGGAAACATCAACAGCGGGCACAGACAATTCTGCACCGGTTTGATCGGCAGTGGTCATTAATCTTCACTTTTTCAGAGAGAGCCCGAAAGAGGGCGTAAGCCGGCGCGAGGGCACGGCAACAATGCGGCATCGGCGCCAATCGAACCTGACCACGGCGGCAGTCGATGCTGGCACTGGGGTCTCTGGAGGTAGCCGGAGAAGAGGGGTTGCAGGTTTTTTTCTGCATAGTCCCGGCAATGATCGGAGGCGAGGCTTCTGGCGTTGGTTAACGCGTGGCGCATATTACCAGAAACGCTTGGGAAATCGAGAAATATTTTCGGAAAATCCACTGCTTGGCTTCATAATGCGGTTTTTCTGCCCCTTGCGGAGCCGGACCATGCTGGAGTTGGCGCTGTTGTTTCTGTTGCTGGCGCCGGTGGCGTTGCTGGTGGCGGTCAATACCCGCCGCAACCGCCGCCGTGAAGCCGACAACGATTAATGTCCATTTGCCCTACGTTACCGGGAGTTTTCCTTGAATTACACCAAGATCGCGCTCTACGCCCTGTTCGGCCTGCTCGGCCTTTTTGCCATCCAGCTATCCGCCGGTTATCTGATCATGAAGAAGTATGAGGCCTGCGTGGCGGAGTGGCGCGCGGCGCATCCGGGCAAGCTGTCGCCGGACGCCATGCGCGGCATGATTGTCGGCGCTGTGGACTGCGTGGAGGGACGACTGAATGTCTTTGAGCGCTTCTTCTTTGATGCGGATGCCGCGCGGCAACGCGCCGAGGCCCTGAAGCCGGCGGTTGCCGCGCCCAACGCGCCTTAACGTTCGCGCATGCTTTCCTGGCGGGCGCGCAGCAGCGGACTGAGGAAATACTCGATCAGGCGGCGCTTGCCGGTTTTGACTTCGACCGTGACCGCCATGCCGGGCGTCAGGTTGACCAGCTTGCCTTCCACTTCCATCGTGCGCTTGGACATCCGCACGCGGGTGGAGTAGATCAGGCCCAGTTTCTCATCGTTGATGGCGTCATTCGAGACCGAGACGACGCTGCCATGGATGACGCCGTACTTGGTGAACTGGAAGGTCTGCACCTTGATCTCGGCGTCCTGTCCGGCGTTGACGAAGCCGATATCCTTGTTTTCGATCATCGCCTCGACTTCGAGGGCGGCGTCGTCGGGCACGACGGCCATCAGCGCCTGCGCTTCCGTCACCACGCCGCCGACGGTATGGATGGCCAGTTGCTGCACGGTGCCATCAACGGGAGCGGTCAGCTTCATCAGGCTGTTGCGGGATTCGGCCTTGACCAGTTCCTGCTCCAGGATCGCCACTTTCTGTTGCGCCTCGTCCATGCGGTCGAGACTGGTGCGGCGGGTCTCGGCGAGCAGGGCGTTCTTCTGTTCCCGCGCGGCGGTGAGGGCGGCGGCAATTTCCTTCAGGCGGCTGCGGTTGGTGGCGAGGTCGCCTTCCATGTCCAGCCGCGCCTGTTCGCGTTGCAGGAACAGGTCCTGCGGCACGTTGTCCTCCACCGACAGCTTCTTGAAGTTCTGCGCCCGCTGCTGGACGATCGGCAGGCTCTTTTCCAGCTTGCGCACCACTTCCAGCGTCGAGCGCTCCGACGCTTCCTTCTGGGCGATATCCGCTTCCAGCAGCGCCACGCGCGACCGGTATTCGCTGTAATGGCCTTCAAGCAGTTGTTGCGACTCGCGCCAGGCAATTTCGGTGACGTCGGACGGGCGCAGCATCAACGGCCGGTTGTTGTTGTCCAGCGCCTCGATCATGGCGCGCGAGCGCGCGACATCCAGGCGCGTGGCGGCCAGCTCGTTGCGGATGCGGGTGGTGTCGGCCTCGGCGGTGGTGGCATCCAGTTCGACCAGGATATCACCGGCCTTGACGCGTTGGCCGTCACGCACGTAGATGGCCTTGACGGTGGCGGGCTCAAAGGACTGGACGATCTTGGTGCGGTCGCTGGGGACGATCTTGCCCTGCGCGACGGCGACGATGTCCATCTTGCCGAAGTTGGCCCACAGCAGCGCCAGGAAGGCGAAAAGCATCAGCAGCCACATGGCCACGCGCGGGGCGGGGGAGACCGGGGTTTCCTGCAGGGCCAGGGCGGCGGGCAGGAACTCGGCTTCGTGCGGCAGGAGATCCTTGCTGTCGGTCTGCTTGCGGGTCGACCAGGCATGGGCGAAGACGGTGGCGTAGCGCTTCCAGAGGTCGCCCCAGGCTTGCATGCGTACTTTCAGTGACATGGCGGCTTACCCCTGCTGCATCTGGAACAGATGGGCATAATGCCCGTTGGGCTTGTTCACCAGTTCCTGGTGGCTGCCCTGTTCGACGATCTGGCCGCGCTCCATGACGATGATGCGGTTGGCCATGCGGACGGCGGACAGGCGGTGGGCGATGATCAGCACGGTTCTTCCCTTGCAGATGGCCTGCATGTTGTTCTGGATGATGCGTTCGGACTCATAGTCCAGGGCGCTGGTGGCCTCGTCAAAGATGAGGATGCGCGGGTTGGTGATCAGCGCGCGCGCGATGGCGATGCGCTGGCGCTGGCCGCCGGAAAGGGTGGAGCCATGCTCGCCGACCATGGTGTCGTAGCCTTCTGGCAGTTCGCTGATGAATTCGTGGGCGCCGGCAAGGCGGGCGGCCTGCATCACCAGCGGCAGCGGGGCGCTGGGGTCGGCCAAGGCAATGTTTTCGCGGATGGTGCGGTTGAAGAGGACGTTTTCCTGCAGCACGACACCGATCTGGCGGCGCAGCGAGGTGGCGTCCGCCATCGCGATATCTATGCCGTCCACCAGCACGCGGCCTTTTTCCGGCAGGTAAAGCCGCTGCGCCAGCTTGGTCAGGGTGCTCTTGCCGGAGCCGGAGCGGCCGACGATGCCGATCACTTCCCCCGCCCGCACCGACAGGCTCAGGTTCTTCATGACTTCGGGAGCGTCGGGACGGTAGCGGAAACTGACCTGGTCGAAGTCGATCTGCCCCTTGATCGGAGGCAGCGAGGTCTTGCTGGTGGCGATTTCGGTACGGGTGTTGAGGATGTCGCCCAGCCGCTGCACCGAGATGGCGGTCTGCTGGAAGT
>CAZPZK010000269.1:0-4829 GCA_964591095.1 uncultured Moraxellaceae bacterium
GGCCACCACAGTCAAGGGCAGGATGAAGACCGACAGGATGGACAGCAGGATCAAAACTATCAGGTAGTTGTAAGCCCGGTTCAGCCGTGGTGATTCGCGCAACTGCAGGAATTCTTGGGTCACCATCACGCCCATCAACAGCATTAGCAACAGGGCGCCGTAAAACCCGTGATTATTCCAACCGGCCGCCTGCGGCCAATAACCGTACAAGCGTCCATGCACCCACAGGAAATACAACAGCATGGCAGCGAGATAACCGACATACAACCTTTGGCGGCGCTCACGGTTAAACGCCCAGAGCGCCAGGTTATACAGCAGTAAACCCAGGGAAATGCCGTAGAAGACACCGCTAATCAACTCATGACGGGCGTGACGGTGCAGCAGGCCGTCCGGCGTCTCCAGATGCAGCGGCACGGCAAACGGGCTGCTGGTTTTTACCCGCGCATAAGCTTGCCAGACCTCCCCGGCCGGGATTTCCGCGAAAAAAACCGGATAGCCGAAATCCAGTTGCTCCCGGCGCCCAACCGGCACGCGGTCTCCGGAATCAAACCGGCGAACGGCCTCGCCTGGGGGCAGGAGAAAGAGCGTCACCTCGTCGAGCAAACTGAAGGGGATCGACAGCGTCACGGTTTGGGCGCGGGAAGACGCATTGTGCAGACTGAAGCGGAACCAGCACGGCGCCTCGCGATAGCCCAAGGCAATCGAGGGTTGGCGCCAAGGATGGAAATTTCTCGAACGAACTTCTTGCAAGGACGCCCCGGAGGCTCCCTGCTCCTCGCAATGATAGTCCAGGAAATCCGGCAGTGCCGGCTGCGCCGCAAATGGCAGTGCAACTTCCCGCGCCTGAACGGACGTCAACAGACAGGCCGCAAGCCACAAGAGCAGCAGAAAGTAAAAGCGCATCCAGAACCTGCCCGGTGGCGAGTGGGCAGCGACCACGCTCAATCGCGCGGGGAAGTCACGATCCATCCTGATACGCCTGTCCAATAAAACAGATTTGAAATAGTGCCCGGACCGACTTCGGCTGTCCAGCGCCGACCGATAGGCTACCGGACGTCCTGTCCGGCTTGGCCCGCCATAAAAAAACCCCGTCGCCTTGTGAGCGACGGGGTTGCTTGCCTTCGGTAAAAGGCGAGTTTTCTTACACTTACACGCGCTGGATGATCGTGGCGATGCCTTGACCCAGGCCGATACACATCGTGGCCAGGCCGAACTCGGCATCCTTCCATTCCATCACGTTCAGCAGCGTGGTGGTGATACGCGAACCGGAGCAACCCAGCGGGTGACCAAGAGCGATCGCGCCGCCGTTCAGGTTGACGAAACCGTCGGCCTTGTCGAGGATCTTCAGACCCTTCATCACGGCCAGGCCTTGCGCGGCAAAGGCTTCGTTCAGTTCGGCGATCTGGATGTCATTGATCGACAGACCGGCGCGCTTCAGGGCCTTTTCCGTCGCCGGAACCGGACCCCAGCCCATGATGGCGGCGTCGCAGCCGGCCACGGCCATGCTGACGATCTTGGCGCGAACCTTCAGACCCAGTTCCTGGGCCTTGGCGGCGGACATCACCAGCATCGCGGAGGCACCGTCGGACAGCGCGGAGGACGAACCGGCGGTGACCGTGCCACCCTTCGGGTTGAAGGCGGGCTTCAGCGAGGCCAGCTGTTCCAGCGAGGCGTCCTGACGGATCACTTCATCGATTTCGCACAGGGTCTTGAAGCCGTTGGCGTCATGGCCTTCGATGCCGATCACTTCGTTCTTGAAACGGCCTTCAACGGTGGCTTCCCACGCCTTCTTGTGCGAACGCAGGGCAAACTCGTCCTGCATTTCGCGGCTGATGCCGTTCATGGTGCCCAGCATTTCGGCCGTCAAGCCCATCATGTTGGACGCCTTGGCGTAGTACTTGGACGCGGCCGGGTTCAGGTCGATGCCGTGCATCATGCCGACGTGGCCCATGTGCTCCACGCCGCCGATGATAAAGACATCACCCTGGCCGGTGGCGATCTGGGCGGCGGCGGTGTGCAGGGCCTGCATCGAGGAACCGCACAGGCGGTTCACGGTCTGACCGGGGACGGTGCGCGGCAGTTCGGCCAGCATGGCGATGTTACGGGCAATGTTCATGCCCTGTTCCATGGTCTGGTTGACGCAGCCCCAGATCACGTCTTCGATGTCGGCCGGGTTGAGAGCCGGATTGCGCACCAGCAGCGCCTTGACCAGTTCGGCGGACAGGGAGTCGGCACGCACATTGCGGAACATGCCGTTGCGGGAGCGGCCCATGGCGCTACGCACGCCATCAACAATCACGACATCACGAGGATTCAGTGCCATTTTCATGCGCTCCTTAAATTAACCGAAGAACTTCTTGTTGGCGGCGGCCATGTCACGCAGCAATTGCGGCGCTTCGTAGGCCTTGCCCAGATGGGCGTACTTTTCGCACTGGGCGACGTAGTTGGCGACACCGATCTGGTCCACGTAACGGCAGGCGCCGCCGCGGAACGGGGGGAAACCGATGCCCATGATCAGGGCCATGTCGGCTTCGGCGGCGGAAGCCACAATGCCTTCTTCCAGGCAGCGCGCCACTTCGTTCACCATCGGGATCATGCAACGGTCGATCACTTCCTGGGCGTCGAATTCCTTGCGCTCACCAGCGGTAGCGGCCAGCAGCTCATAGGTGGTCGGGTCCACGACTTTCTTGGGCTTGCCCTTCTTGTCCTGTTCGTAAACGTAGTAGCCCTTGCCGTTCTTCTGGCCAAAGCGACCGGCTTCGAACATCAGCTCGGTGCCGGACTTGTAGTCGGGCGCCATGCGGTCGGGGAAGCCTTCAGCCATGATCTTGGCGGCATGCACGCCGGTGTCGATGCCGACCACGTCGAGCAGGTAAGCCGGGCCCATGGGCCAGCCGAAACGCTCCATGACCTTGTCGACGGCCTGGAAGTCAGCGCCGTCACGCACCAGCATGTCGAAGCCGCCGAAGTACGGGAACAGCACGCGGTTGACCAGGAAGCCCGGGCAGTCGTTGACGACGATCGGGGTCTTGCCCATCTTCTGGGCCAGCTTCACGGTGGCGGCGACCGCGGCGTCGGAGGTCTTCTCGCCACGGATGACTTCGACCAGGGGCATCATGTGCACCGGGTTGAAGAAGTGCATGCCGATGAAGTTTTCCGGACGTTGCAGCGACTTGGCCAGATGCGTGATGGAAATGGTGGAGGTGTTGGACGCCAGGATGGTGTCTTCCGCCACCAGGCCTTCCACTTCGCTCAGCACCGCGCCCTTGACCTTGGGATTTTCGACCACGGCTTCGATGACGATATCGACCGTCTTGAAATCACCGTAGTTCAGCGTCGGGCGGATGCGGGACAGCACCTTGCCCATTTCGGCCGGGGTCATGCGACCCTTTTCCACGGTCTTGCCCAGCAGCTTGGAGGCTTCGCCCATGCCCAGATCGAGGGCCTCGGTGCGAATGTCCTTCATGATGATCGGGGTGCCCTTGCTGGCGGCCTGGTAGGCGATACCGCCGCCCATGATGCCGGCGCCGAGCACGGCGGCCTGGTTGATTTCCTTGTTGGAGCCCTTCTCGTGCTTCTTGGAAATCTTCTTCACGGCCTGGTCGGCGGTGAACAGACCGATCAGCGCGTTGGCCTGCGGGGTCACGGCAACCTTGGCGAACTGCTTGGCTTCGACCTTCAGGGCGGCGTCGCGGTCCAGGCTGACATGCTGTTGCATGGCTTGCAGGGCCAGCTTCGGCGCCGGGTAGTTCGGGCCGGCCTTGCCGACAACCATGGCGGTCGCGGTCTGGAAGGCCATCATCTGTTCCAGCATGTTCAGCTTGACCGGGTTCAGCTTCTCGGCGCGCTTGGCTTGCCAGTTCAGCTTGCCGTCGATGCACTGCTGGACCAGGTTGATGGCGGCGTCACGCAGCTTCTCGGGAGCGACCACGGCATCCACGGCGCCATCCTTCAGGGCGGCGTCCGGACGCTTTTCGCCGGCGGCGGCAATCCACTCGACGGCATTGTCGACACCGATCACGCGCGGCAGGCGCACGGTGCCGCCAAAGCCCGGGAAGATGCCCAGCTTGACTTCGGGCAGACCGACCTTGGCGGCGGTGGACATGACGCGGTAATCGCAGACCAGGCACATTTCGAAACCGCCGCCGAGGGCGATGCCGTTGATGGCGGCCACGGTCGGGACCGGCAGGTCTTCGAAGCTGTTGAAGATGGCGTTGGACTGGGCCAGCCATTCGAGGATGGCGGCTTCGCCGGTGGCGAAGCTTTCGCCGAATTCGGTGATGTCGGCGCCGACGATGAAGACGGGCTTGCCGGAGGTGACGATCAGGCCCTTGATGCTGCTGTCGGCCTTGACGGCGGCGACGGCGGCGGCCAGGTCTTCGACCGTGGCGCGGTTGAACTTGTTGACCGATTCGTTGGCGAGGTCGAACTTGAACTCAGCAATACCGCCGTCGAGGGCTTGCACGCTGATGGCAGTTCCGGAATAAATCATGCCGAAGTCTCCATAATTTTGTGTGGGATGGCACAGTGTCACGCGGGTCTCGCGGGTATTGCCTCGGACAGGCACCGGCGGACCGGACACGCGATTCTGGCCGGCGAAGCGGACTTATCGGACGCTCGTCGCCTGGGCGGGGCTAAGTGTATGACACTCGGCAGGGGTTTTGGCAGTCTTTTGTGGACTGGCGGTCATTATTTTTACGATGGCAAGATGTGGACGGATGTGCAGGAATGGCAAGGGTTTTAGCGGGTATTGGCATTCAACTTACCGGATGATCGTATGGAAAGTCAGCCTCTAAAATATTCCCGCCTCAAGACCCGCCGCCATATAC
>CAZPZK010000270.1:0-4828 GCA_964591095.1 uncultured Moraxellaceae bacterium
GGCCTCGAAGTGATCACCTCCACCATACCAGAACCTATAATCTTTTCCTTCAGCTATTACAGAGTGTGGCACCCGGAACAATAGGTCAGAATCGGTACGCTCAAAGACAGGTGTTTTTCTGACTCTGTGGAAGGTTAAACCGTCATCGTCGCTAACGGCCAAGCCCCCAAAAACTAAAAATCTTGCCTTCAATCCACGTTGGTATCCTGCATAAAACATATATAGACGGCCTTCAGATCTTATCAGTGCTGATGGAACTACACCGAATTCATCAAAAGCGCCTGGCTGGCCTATATCCAGTACGGGAGTATCTGATATTCCCATAACTTTCGACGGATTCAAACTATCGAGATCAACCCAGCCAATACGACTGACACCATCGGAATCGCGCATGCCGATAAATACACGAACCCTATCACTCATGACCAGCGGAGTTGGTTGCAGAGCATGACTTTTTGCCCAGTTTACTGCTCCTTCCGCGTGAAAAATTTGGCCTAGTCGTTCCCACTTCATAATTTTCACTCCAACTCAAAGCTTGACATCAAAACTGCTTTTCCCCGGCACGGCCCGGGCCGGACTGCCGGTATAGACCTTTTCGGGCTCCAGGTTCTTCACCACCAGCGCGCCAGAACCAACGATCACATCATTCCCCACCTTCACAAAATCGTTGAAGGTCGAGTTGACCCCGATGAAACTGCCCTCGCCGATCTCGCAATACCCGGAAATCACCGCATGCGAAGCGATGAAGACATGGTCACGGATGACGGTGCGGTGACCGACATGATTCCCGCTCCACAAAATGCAGTTGTTGCCAACGGTGACATAGGGCTGGATGACATTGCCTTCAAAAATGAAGCAGTTGTCGCCGATCACGGCATTGCGCCAGACAAACGCGCGCGAACTGATGTAGGTCGCCAGGCGGTAACCCTTGTCCTTGAGGTCGAGATAGAAGCGCTTGCGCACCCGGTTGAGGCCGGAGGCGGGAATGGCGACAAAAGCCTCGTATTCCCCGGCCGGAAAGCGGGTGGTCAACTCGTCGTAGGGAATGACGGGCAAGCCTTCCAGTTCCGGCTCGCTCAGGTATTCCCGGTCGACACAAAACGCCACCACTTCGTAATCGGAGTCGTGGCTGAAGTATTCGTTGGCGATCAGGGCCAGTTCACCCGCGCCGATCAGCACCAGACGCCTGGTCTTGTTCATGCTTCCGCTCCTTTCACCGCCGCCATGAATGACGGGTAGTCCCGAATGTAATCCGACTCGTCGTAGTGCTGGCTGGCCAGCACCATCAGCACGCAATCGGGGGAAAAATCGTACATTTCCCGCCACACCACGCCCCGCACATGCAGGCCGAGCGCGGGGTCATCCAGCCGGACTTCCTGACGGCGCGCGCCGTCATCGACCACGAAGCGGCAGGAACCGGAGACACAGATCACCAGCTGTTCGAGGTCCCAGTGCGCGTGCAGGCCGCGCCGGATATCGGCCTGGGTGCCGAAGATGTAGTACACCCGCTGCACGACAAACGGGACGTTGCCTCCGGACTCCAGCGACACCAGCCAGCCGCGCTCGTCGCCAATGGCGCGCAGGGGAACCCAATCGCATCCCCGGACGTCGAGCACCGATTCAGAATCTAGGGTCATGGTCTTAGCCCGCCAGTCCGTTTGCCAGCAGGCCGCTTGCCGCGGCCGACCGGATGAGAAGCTCGACACCGCAAGACCACACTGGCAGGGACACGCCGTAATCCTCCGCCAGCCGCCGGCTGTCCATCAGCGAATTGAGCGGACGCCGGGCCTTGACCGGGTAATCGCTGGA
Source organism: uncultured Moraxellaceae bacterium (assembly GCA_964591095.1). Lineage (GTDB taxonomy): Bacteria > Pseudomonadota > Gammaproteobacteria > Pseudomonadales > Moraxellaceae > Fluviicoccus. The sequence continues at coordinate 1,810 of CAZPZK010000270.1, forward strand.
CGGGATGGCGCGCACCCGACGCACCGCCAGTTCACGTCCGGCGCCGGAGGCCAGCTCGAAAATCTTCCCGGCAAATCCGTGCCAGCTGGTCTGGCCGGACGGTGTCATGTGGTAGAGGCCGCCCCGGAAACCGCCTTCGCGGCGGCGGATCATCGCCACCGCCACCAGCGCCAGCGTGGCATCGGCGATCTGCCGGGCGCCGGTGGGAACGCCTTGCTGGTCACTGATCACCGCCAGCTCCTCGCGCGCGGCGCCCAGTCGCAGCATGGTGCGCAGGAAATTCTTCCCCCGGTCCGCATAGACCCAGCTCACCCGCAGGCAGAGGTAATCCGCGCCGCTGGCGGCCAGCGCCTGCTCGCCGGCCAGCTTGCTGCGGCCGTAGGCATTGATCGGGCACGGCGTGTCACTCTCGACATAGGGTGTTGCCTTGCTGCCGTCAAAGACGTAGTCCGTGGAATAATGCACCAGCAGCGCCCGGTGCGCGGCGGCCCAGCGCGCCATGACCGCCACCGCCTCGCCGTTGATGCGGGTGGCCAGGGCCTCCTCATCCTCGGCCAGGTCCACCGCCGTGTAGGCGGCGGCGTTGACGATGACATCCGGCGCCAGGGCATCCAGCGTCGCCGGCAAGCTGTCCGGAGCGGACAGGTCAAAGTCCCGGCGGTCCAGCGCCATCACCTCGCCCAGCGGCAGCAGGCTGCGCGCCAACTCCCAGCCTACCTGTCCGTTCGCGCCCGTCACCAGGATCTTCATGCGAACACCTCCGCGCGATCCAGCGTCAACCCGGCCTGGTCCTTGCCGGACAGCAGCGGCGCGCCATCCACCGTCGGCCATTGCACGCCGACCGCCGGGTCATTCCAAAGCAGGCAGCGCTCATGCTCGGGCGCATAATAATCGGTGGTCTTGTACAGGAAGTCCGCGGACTCGGTGAGCACCAGGAAGCCGTGGGCAAATCCGGGCGGCACCCACAACTGCCGGTTGTTGTCTTCCGACAGTTCCACTCCGACCCAGCGGCCGAAGCTGGGGGAAGCGCGGCGGATATCCACCGCGACATCAAAGACCGCGCCGCGCACCACGCGCACCAGCTTACCCTGTGGCTGACGCACCTGATAGTGCAAACCGCGCAGCACGCCACGACTGGAACGGGAATGATTATCCTGCACAAAGGGCAACGTCACGCCCGTCAGTTCGCGGAATACTTTCTCGTTGAAGCTTTCCATGAAGAATCCACGGGCGTCGCCGAAGACCTTCGGCTCCAGTATCTTGACGTCGGGAATGATCGTGCTGATACACCGCATCAAGTTTCACCGGCCATTTTCAGCAGGTACTGGCCATAGCCGGTCTTACCCAGGGCTGCGGCCTGCGCCAGCAACCGCTCACGGCTGAGCCAGCCGTTGGCGTAACCGATCTCCTCCAGGCAGGCCACCTTCAGCCCCTGGCGGTGCTCAATGGTCTGTACGTATTGAGCGGCCTCCAGCAGGCTGTCATGAGTGCCGGTATCCAGCCAGGCAAAACCGCGCCCCAGCTTCTCAACACGCAGGTCGCCGCGTTCCAGATAGGCGTTGTTGACCGCCGTAATTTCCAACTCGCCCCGCTCGGATGGTTTGACGGCCCGGGCAATTTCAATCACATCGTTATCGTAAAAATAAAGCCCCGTCACTGCATAGCTGGACTTGGGCTTCTTCGGTTTTTCTTCAATGGATACCGCATGGCCGTCTGCATCAAACTCCACCACGCCAAAACGCTCGGGATCATTGACCCAATAGCCAAAGACCGTCGCGCCGGAGGAATGGGTGGCGGCGCGCAACAGCTTCTCGGTGAAGTGCTGCCCGTGGAAAATATTGTCCCCCAATACCAGGCAAACGCTGTCTTCGCCAATAAAATCCGCCCCCAGAATAAAGGCCTGCGCCAGACCGTCAGGGCTGGGTTGCTCAACATAGGTGAATTCCACACCGAACTGTTCACCGCTGCCTAGCAGGCGCTGATAATGCGGCAAATCCGTCGGCGTGGAAATTATCAGTATCTCCCGAATTCCGGCCAGCATCAGCACCGAGATGGGGTAGTACACCATGGGCTTGTCATAAATGGGCAGTAACTGCTTGGATACACCCAGCGTAATGGGATGAAGACGGGTGCCGGACCCGCCTGCGAGAATAATGCCTTTCATGGGATGCTCCTGCTCCTAGTCGTGTCGCTGTCGGTGCCGTATATGCCGCAATAAAAAAATCAGGCCTGAAGGTGGCCGGGGCGATAAGCCCCGCTCAACACCCGCTGCCACCAGTCGGGATTATCCAGATACCACCGAACCGTCTTGCGCAAGCCGGTTTCAAAACTTTCCCGCGGGCGCCAGCCCAGCTCGCGTTCAATCTTACCGGCGTCAATGGCGTAACGGTGGTCGTGGCCGGGGCGGTCACGCACAAAGCTGATCAGATCCTGATAGCGGGCAATTCCGGCAGGTTTTACCGGGGCCATTTCCTCCAGTAGCTCACACAGGCACTGGATGACATGCAGGTTGCGCTGTTCGTTATGCCCCCCGATGTTGTAGGTTTCACCCACAGCGCCACGCGTAACCACCTCCACCAGCGCACGGGCATGATCTTCCACATACAGCCAGTCACGCACTTGGGAACCATCACCATAAACCGTCAGCGGTTCGCCATGCAGGGCATTCAGGATAATGCGGGGAATCAGCTTTTCCGGGAAATGATACGGGCCGTAATTATTGGAACAGTTGGTGATAATGGTTGGCAAGCCGTAAGTCCGCAGCCAGGCACGCACCAGATGGTCACTGGCTGCCTTGCTGGCGGAATACGGGGAGCTGGGGGCATAGGGCGTGGTCTCGGTAAAAAGATCATCGGTGCCGTGCAAGTCCCCATAAACTTCATCGGTTGAAATATGATGAAAGCGGAAGGCGGAGCGGGGCGCATCCTCCAGCGCCTGCCAATAGGCGCGCACCGCCTCCAGCAGGGTATAAGTGCCCACGATATTGGTCTGGATGAACGCTGCCGGACCGTCAATGGAG
>CAZPZK010000271.1:0-4792 GCA_964591095.1 uncultured Moraxellaceae bacterium
ATCCCGAGACGTCCCATCACCTGGCCCTGGAGTCGCTGGCGCTGGCCAATCGCCTGGGATTGCTCGGCCTGGGATCGCGCGTGCCGCCGCAACCGGTTCAGGTCATGGGTATCGATTTTCCCAATCCCGTCGGGCTGGCGGCCGGACTCGACAAGAACGGAGACTACATCGACGCCCTGGCGGCCCTGGGATTCGGCTTTATCGAAATCGGCACCGTCACCCCGCGACCCCAGCCCGGCAATCCCCAACCCCGCCTGTTCCGCCTGCCCGAGGCCGAAGCCATCATCAACCGCATGGGCTTCAACAATCTGGGCGTCGATCATCTGGTGGAGCAGGTCAAGAAAGCCCGGTTCGATGGCGTGCTTGGCATCAATATCGGCAAGAACTTCGATACCCCGGTTGAAAATGCCGCCGATGACTATGTGCATTGCCTTGAAAAAGTCTATGCCCATGCCTCGTATGTGACAGTCAATATTTCCTCGCCCAACACCAAGGGACTGCGCAGCCTGCAGACCGGTGATGCCCTCGGCGAACTGCTGGGACGACTGAAGGAAACCCAGATTCGCCTGGCGCAGGAGCAGGGGCATTATGTGCCGCTGGCGGTGAAGATAGCCCCGGATCTGGATGAAGACGACATAGCCGATATCGCCAGCCAGCTGATCGACTACCGCATTGACGCCGTGATCGCCACCAACACCACCATTACCCGTCCCGGTATCGAGAATCTCCGGCTGGCGGAGGAGGCGGGCGGTCTCAGCGGCAAGCCGCTGAAGGCGCGTTCGACCTTCACGCTGTCCCGCCTGGCGCAGGCGCTGGACGGCAGGATTCCCGTCATCGGGGTGGGCGGAATCATGGACGGCGCCTCGGCGGCGGACAAGATTGCGGCGGGCGCCAGCCTGGTCCAGGTTTACACTGGCTTCATTTACCGGGGGCCAGGGCTGATCGCCGATGCCGCGCGCGCCATCGCCGGCATTCAGCAATAGCGGCCGGAGGGGGCAGTTTGCTACAATGCCCCGCTTGCGCCACCCTTGTTCATCCGCCCAGAGCTAACCGAGACCTATGCATCCGGCAGACATCTTCATTCTTGCCGTTATCGCCTTTTCCATCTGGAAGGGTTTCCGTCGCGGGCTCGTGCGTGAGGCCATCGCCCTGCTTGGCTGGGTGGCGGGCATCGTCGTGGCGCTGAACAGCTATGAAAGCCTGGCGCCCCTGCTGGCGGCGCAGATCCAGACACCGTCCTTGCGCCTGGCCGCCGCATTCCTGCTGATCTGCCTGGGGATTGTTGCCGTGATGTTCATGGTCGGGCAGGTGCTGCGCAGCCTGCTGTCCGCGCTGGCGCTGGGGCCCGCCGACCACCTGATGGGCGGCGTCTTCGGATTTGCGCGCGGCGTGCTCATTACCGTGCTGGCGGTCGGCGTCCTGGGACGCTTCTTTCACAACGACCCCTGGTGGAAAGCCGCGGAACTGCCGCGCGCCCTGATGCCCTTTGCGCCCGTGGCCCTGTCGCTGACCGATGAGGTCAAGGCGCGGGTCCGGCAACTCCCCCGAATTCCGATTCAACCCGCCAATCCCGATCATTGAGGTGCAACCATGTGCGGTATCGTTGGCATAGCCGGCAAGTCATCCGTTAACCAGAGCCTGTACGACGCCTTGACCGTCCTGCAGCATCGCGGCCAGGATGCGGCCGGCATCGTGACCTGCCAGGGCGACCGCCTGTTCCTGCGCAAGGACAACGGCATGGTGCGCGATGTCTTTCACACCCGTCACATGACGCGGCTGGCCGGTAATTACGGCATCGGTCATGTGCGTTATCCCACGGCCGGTTCTTCAAGCTCCGCCGAGGCCCAGCCGTTCTATGTCAATTCGCCCTATGGCATCACGCTGGCGCACAATGGCAACCTGACCAACGCCGCCGAGATCGCCGAGGACTTGTTCCGCACCGACCTCCGCCATATCAATACCGACTCCGACTCCGAAGTCCTGCTCAATGTGCTGGCGCACGAGTTGCAGGCCCAGGGCAAGCTGCGTCCCACCGAAGATGACATCTTCCGCGCCGTGCATGGCGTGCACCTGCGTTGCAAGGGCGCCTATGGCGTGGTGGCGATGATCACCGGTTATGGCCTGCTGGGATTCCGCGATCCGCACGGCATCCGCCCGGTCGTGTTCGGCGAGCGGGACACCGACCAGGGCAAGGAATACATCATTGCCTCCGAGTCGGTGGCGATAACCGCCCTCGGTTTCCAAGTCGTCCGCGACTTGGCTCCGGGCGAAGCGATTTTCATCAACGATCAGGGGGAAATGCACACCCGCCAGTGCGCTGACCATCCGCGCTACGCCCCCTGCATCTTTGAATACGTGTATTTTGCGCGACCGGATTCCACCATTGACAACATCTCGGTCTACAAGGCACGCCTGCGCATGGGGGAGAAGCTGGCCAACAAGATCCGCCGCATGATGGGGGAGGACCATGACATCGATGTCGTCATGCCGATTCCGGACACCAGCCGCACCGCCGCGCTGGAACTGGCCAACAAGCTGAACGTGAAGTACCGCGAGGGCTTCATGAAGAACCGCTACATCGGCCGTACCTTCATCATGCCCGGCCAGAGCCAGCGCAAGAAATCGGTGCGCCAGAAGCTCAATCCGATCGAACTGGAATTCAAGGGCAAGAACGTGTTGTTGGTGGATGACTCGATCGTTCGCGGCACCACCTGCCGCGAGATCATCCAGATGGCGCGCGATGCCGGGGCGCTCAAGGTCTATTTCGCCTCCGCCGCGCCCCCCGTCAAATATCCCAATGTCTACGGCATCGACATGCCGGCCAAGACCGAACTGATTGCTCATGGCCGCACCGAAGCCCAGGTCTGTGAGCTGATCGGCGCCGATGGCCTGATCTATCAGGATCTGGAGGATCTGATTGCTTCCGCCCGCGAAGGCAATCCCGAGATCACCGAATTTGACTGCTCGGTATTCAATGGCCAGTACGTGACCGGCGATATCGACGAAGCCTATCTCGACCGGCTGGCCGCCTCGCGCAACGACAGCGCCCAGCGCAAGAAGAATAATCCCGGCCAGGGCGGCGCGCCGACCATTGTCGATTTGCCCCATGACCTGCAGGTTGAATTGCCCGGCTGAACCCCGACCAGGAGTAAAGGCGCATGTTTCCGGATTTTGAGGATGAGGCCCTGGACGGGGCCGGGTTTGATACGCTGGCGGTTCGCGCCGGCCATCACCGCACCAACGAGGGCGAGCATAGCGAGCCGATCTTCCTGACCTCTTCCTTTGCTTACCGCAATGCCGCCCAGGCCGCCGCCCGCTTTGGCGGAACGGAGCCGGGCAATATCTACTCCCGTTTCACCAATCCCACCGTCCGCATCTTCGAGGAGCGTCTGGCGGCGCTGGAAGGCGGCGAGCGCTGTGTCGCCACCAGTTCCGGCATGGCGGCCATCCTCGCAACTTGCCTCGCCTTCCTCAAGGCGGGAGATCATGTCGTCTGTTCCCGCGCGGTCTTTGGCACCACGAATGTGCTTTTCGACAAGTACATGAAGAAATTCGGGGTGGAAACCACCTTTGTCAGTCCGGTGCGGACCGAGGAGTGGTCGGCGGCGCTGCGGCCCGCCACCCGGTTGTTCTTCCTGGAAACTCCGAGCAATCCGGTATGCGAGGTGGCGGATATCGCTGCCATCGCCGCGATTGCGCACGACCATGAAATCCTGCTGGCCGTCGACAACTGTTTTTGCACACCGGCGTTGCAGCGGCCGTTGAATCTGGGCGCCGACCTGGTGATACATTCCGCCACCAAATACCTGGACGGTCAGGGGCGCGCCCTGGGCGGCGCCGTCGTCGGCAACGCCAAGCTGATGGAGGAAGTGCTGGGCGTGGTGCGCACATGCGGCCCGAGCCTGAGCGCCTTCAATGCCTGGCTGTTCCTCAAGGGGCTGGAAACCCTGCGTCTGCGCATGGAGGCTCATTCCGCCAGCGCCTTGGCGCTGGCGGAATGGCTGCAACAGCAACCGGAAGTGGAAACGGTGAACTATGCCGGCCTGCCGACGCATCCGCAGCACGCGCTGGCAGCCGCCCAGCAGAGCGCCTTTGGCGGCGTGCTGTCCTTTACGGTCAAGGGCGGGCGGGAGGCGGCCTGGGCCTTCATTGACGCCACCCGCATCATGTCCATCACCGCCAATCTCGGTGATGCCAAGACCACCATCACGCATCCGGCCACCACCACGCACGGTCGTCTCAGCCCGGAAGCCAAGGCGGCCTCCGGGATCAGCGAGGGCTTGATCCGCATCGCGGTCGGGCTCGAAGCGCTGGAGGATCTGCGCGTCGATTGCCGTCGCGGCCTGGCGGCGGTTGCGCTCAAATTAACGCTTTAACACATTCTCATTCCGCGTCGACTCCGCTAAGGTAGGGCCAACCCCTACCCAGGAACGACGCATGAGCTCTCCCGTCCAAGAAGTGCTGGCCGCCGTCAACGCGGTCATTCTCGGCAAACAGCAACAAATCCGTCTGGCGCTGACCTGTCTGCTGGCGCGCGGTCACCTGCTGATCGAGGACCTGCCCGGCATGGGCAAGACCACCCTGGCGGAAGCGCTGTCGCGCGTGCTCGGGCTGTCCTACCAGCGCCTGCAGTTCACCAGCGACATGCTGCCCGCGGATATCATCGGCGTCTCCATCTTCAATCCGGCGGAACAGGAGTTTAACTTCCGGCCGGGTCCGGTTTTCAATCAGGTGTTGCTGGCCGACGAAATCAACCGCACCACGCCCAAGACCCAGAGCGCCCTGCTCGAAG
>CAZPZK010000272.1:0-4772 GCA_964591095.1 uncultured Moraxellaceae bacterium
CCGGCCTGTTTTGTGCCGGGGTAGCGGGCCAATTGGGTTTGAAGGTTTTGGTGCTCGCGAAAAGAGGGACGGAGCGAGATTAGCTTTGCTGTCCTTCACCTGGCATCGTCTGTCGCTTTTCAGCAAGATCTTGATTCTAAACAGGTCAGTGACCCCTATATCCCTTCGGGTTACCCCCCCCTGGCGGGACGGTGTCAGGCCTCCCGCACCATCCCCTTTTCCAACACCCCCACAATCATATCCGCCAGCACCGCCACCAACTCCCGATCCCTGATCACCGGGCTGCCCTCGCACAAATGCCTCGCCACCGTCGCCATCGCCCCGTTCAAAAGCACATACAAGCGGATATGAAGGTCTTCAATAGGATAGGTGAGGAAATGCTGGCGGAAATAGGCGGCGCAAATTTGCAGCAGGTGCTGCTCGATCACCGCCATCGACCGTTGCAGCGACAAGCGGCTCCAGTGCCGCGACAACTCCATGAACACCGGATTGGCGCGCAAGGTTTCCAGCGTAAACAGGATGGAGGTTACGGCAATGTCCCGCATCGACAATGCCTTCAGATCATAACCCGCCGCGTGTCCCATCAGTGTTTGCAGCAGATCCTGCGTCAGACGGTCCTGCAGGGCCTCGATCATTTCCTCCTTGTTGCCAAAATAGTGATACAGCGAGGCGATGTTCACCCCGGCTTCCTCGGCAATGTGGTTGGTGGTGGCATATTCCAGCCCACGCGCCACAATGACCTTGCCGGTGGCATCGATCAACCGGTCGACCATCTCGCGCGAGCGCAGTTGCTGGGGTTTTCGACGCATGGGAGTTCAAATGCCAGTTGAAGTTAAGTAAATACTTGCATTATGGTTGATCACAGTCAAGCCAAACCCATTGATGAAGGGGAGTGACACATGCCCGGTTTTAACGAAGCCTTGCAACAAGGCGCGGTATCCACCGCGCAGGCACTGGAACTGTTCGACAGCCTTGAAGGGGTGGAGGTGGATTTCATGCGCGGTTGTTGGCGCGGCGCCGACTTTCCCACCGGTCATCCCATGGACGGTCTGCTGCACCGCTACGGCTGGTACGGCAAGGAGTTCGTCGATGCCGACCATGTGCATCCGCTGGTGTTCAACGGTATTGGCGGCAAGCGTTACACCGTCAATCCGTCCTTGATGCCCATCGGGCTGGCGCATCATGTCCCGGATGTCCTCAACAGTCTCGCCGGGCGGATTTTCCCCTGGCTGAAGCCGGTGTTCGGGACGCGTCGTACCGCCGCCCGTCTGCGCCTGACCTCGTTTCGCGGCAAGGTCAGCGCCGCCATGATCTACGACCGTAAGCCCATTCAGGATGTTTTCCGCCGCGTCGACGCTGATACCGTGCTGGGCGTGATGGACTTCAAGGGCATGTCGCTGCCCTATTTCTTTGTCCTGCGCCGCGATACCCAAGCCTGATCCGCCTTGTTGCCACCCGATTTCCGGAGACTGAAGCCATGCAATTGATGACCACCCTGAAACCCGATGTGGAAAAATCCAGCAGCCTGATCGAGCGTAGCGGGCTGAAGGTGCTGGATCTGCGTCGCGGCTACGTCAAGTGCCTGATGCCGCTGGAGGTCAATAGTTGCCACGAGGGCACCATGCCCACCGGGGCGCTGTTCATGCTGGTTGAGGCGTCGGGAAAGGCGATCTTCCTGTCCAGCTTCAATACGTCACGTTTCCAGATGTTCTTGAAGCACACGGAGTTGAAGATGGAGCGCGCGGCGGACAGCGAGGTAACGCTGGTGGTTCAGTTGAAAGAGACCGTGATTTCCCAGGTGACAGCCAAGGCGGATATTACCGGGCGGGCGGATTATGTGCTGGAGGGAGTATTGCGGGATGAGGAAGATGAGATTGTGGCGCGGTTCCAGGCCGGGTATCAGGTGACGCCGGTGAAGCAGTAACGGAAGGAATGAAAAGGGGAGCGGGTGCTAATCTCGCCCCCCGTGGGCATGGCAAGCCCATACCCCGTTGGGGCGCATCGAATGCGCCCTCGCGAACGAACAAGATGCCGTTTTCTGCAAAGAGGGCGCAAGCGTTGCGCCCCAACGCCCTTAATCCCTTATTTCACCTTCATCCCCGGCGTCGCCCCCGCATCCGGTGACAGCAGGAAAATATCCCCGCCACCCGGCCCGGCCGCCAGCACCATGCCTTCCGACATGCCAAACTTCATCTTGCGCGGCGCCAGATTCGCCACCATCACCGTCAGGCGGCCAATCAGGTCTTCCGGCTTGTAAGCCGACTTGATGCCCGCAAACACCGTGCGCTGTTCATTGCCCAGGTCCAGCGTCAGCTTCAGCAGCTTCGCGGCTTCGGGAATGTGTTCAGCGTTCACAATCTTCGCCACCCGCAAATCCACCTTCACGAAATCATCAATCGTAATGGTCGGGGCCAGCGCTTCAATCTCGGCGGCGGGCTTGGCTTCCGCCTTGGCGGGCGCGGCGGCAACCGTGGCGGTCAGGTTTTCCTTCGAGGCATCCACCATCGCCTGCACCTTGTCCTTTTCCACGCGCATCATCAGCGGGGTGAAGGCGTTGATGCGGTGGTTCAGCATCAGGTTATAGCGGCTTTCCCAGTTCAGGCTGGCAAGGTCCAGGAAGGCGCGGCTGGATTCGGCAATGCCGGGCAAAATCGGGGCCAGATAGACGATCAACTGGCGATACAGGTTCAGGCCGACGGAACACACCGCCTGCACTTCGTCGCGGTTGGCGGGGTCCTTGGCCAGCGCCCAGGGCTTCTTCTCGTCAATGTACTGGTTGGCCTTGTCGGCCAGCGCCATGATCTCGCGGATGGCGCGACCGAAATCGCGGGCTTCGTAGTGTTCGGCAATGCCGTCACCGGCGGCGATGAACTCGGCCAGCAGGGCTTCTTCGCTGCATTGCGCGGACAGTTGACCGTCAAACTGCTTGTTGATGAACCCGGCGCAACGGCTGGCGATGTTGACCACCTTGCCCACCAGATCGCTGTTCACCTTCAGCGTGAAGTCTTCCAGGTTCAGGTCGATGTCTTCCACCGAGCCGGACAGCTTGCTGGCGAAGTAGTAGCGCAGGTATTCCGGGTTCTGCAAATGATCCAGATAGGTGCGGCCCTTGATGAAGGTGCCGCGCGATTTCGACATCTTGTGGCCGTTCACCGTCAGGAAGCCGTGGGCAAAGACGCCGCTGGGTTTGCGGAAGTTGGCGCCGTGCAGCATGGCGGGCCAGAACAGCGCGTGGAAATAGACAATGTCCTTGCCGATGAAGTGGTAGACCTCAGTCTGGCTCTCCGCGCCGGGCGCCCAGTAATCGTCAAAGTTCAGGCCCAGCTTGCCGCACAGGTTCTTGAAGCTGGCCATGTAGCCGATGGGCGCGTCCAGCCACACGTAGAAATACTTGCCCGGCGCATCGGGAATCTCGAAGCCGAAATAGGGCGCATCGCGGGAAATGTCCCAGTCGTTCAGGCCGCTTTCAAACCATTCCGCCAACTTGTTGGCCACTTCGTGTTGCAGGCCGCCGGCGCGGGTCCATTCCTTCAGCATGGCTTCAAAGTCGGGCAGCTTGAAGAAGTAGTGCAGCGATTCCTTTTCCACCGGCGTCGCGCCGGAAATGGTGGAGTAGGGGTTCTTCAGCTCGGTCGGGGCATAGGTGGCGCCGCAGACTTCGCAGGAGTCGCCGTACTGGTCCTTGGCATTGCACTTCGGGCATTCGCCCTTGATGAAGCGATCGGCCAGGAACAGGTTCTTTTCCGGGTCGAACAGCTGGCGCACCGGGCGGGTGGCGATGTGGCCGCCGTCGCGGTTGCGCCGGTAGATGGTTTCGCTGAACTCGCGGTTTTCCGGCGAGTGCGTGGAATGGTAGTTGTCGAATTGGATCAGGAAGTCCGCGAAGTCGCGTTCGTGGTCGGCCTTGACCGTGGCGATCTGTTCTTCCGGAGTCACGCCGTTCTGTTCCGCCTTGAGCATGATCGCTGTGCCGTGCGCGTCGTCGGCGCAGACATAATGGCATTCATGGCCGCGCGATTTCTGGAAACGCACCCAGATATCGGTCTGGATGTATTCGACCAGATGGCCCAGATGAATGGGGCCGTTGGCATAGGGCAGGGCGCTGGTAACCAGCAGGCGGCGGGCAGTCGTGCTCATGGGCAGGGGGCGTCCGGATCAAAATTTGAAGGTCGCTACTATAACGCAAAATGGGGTAGCATACGCAGCCTCTCTTTCCCCGCCGGAGCCGCTCATGTCCCTGTCCCGCAAGCACCTTGAATCCGCTCTCAGCCGCCGGGTCGATCCCTGGATGAGCAAGGATTTGCTGTCCTTGACGGAACGCATGGACATCGACGGCGATCTGGTTAGCATTCAGCTGGCGTTGCCGTATCCTTTCGCCAGTTGCGCCGATGAACTGCGAGATCTGGTCGTGCAGACGCTGACCGATGCCGGAGCCGGTCGTGTCGCCTATGACCTTATCCTCAAGGTGCCGCGCAGCAAGCCGACCAACAATGTCGAATCCGCGCCGCCCATCAAGAACGTGATCGTGGTGGCCTCGGGCAAGGGCGGTGTCGGCAAGTCGACCACGGCCGTCAATATCGCGCTGGCGCTGGCCGCCGAGGGCGCGCGCGTCGGCATTCTCGATGCGGATATCTACGGCCCCAGCATTCCCACCATGCTCGGCCTGTTCAACCAGCGTCCGGAAATCCGCAATGAAGCCTTTGTGCCGTTGCAGGCTTACGGCTTGCAGGCCATGTCCATCGGCTTCCTGATCGATGACAACAATCCGGTGG
>CAZPZK010000273.1:0-4757 GCA_964591095.1 uncultured Moraxellaceae bacterium
AGGGCGAAGGCCTGGGCAACCAGTTCCTGGCCAACATCCGCGAGACCGACGCCATTGCCCATGTGGTGCGCTGCTTTGAAGACGAAAACGTCATTCACGTCGCCAACCGCATCCATCCGGTTGATGACATCGAAATCATCAACATGGAACTGGCGCTGGCCGATCTGGACACCGCCGAAAAGGCGCTGAAGCGCGTGGAAAAGCAGGCCAAGGGCGGCGACAAGGAAGCCCAGGCACTGAAAGCCGTGATCGAGAAGATCCTGCCGACGCTGTCCGAAGGCAAGCGCGCCCGCACGCTGGACCTGAGTCCGGAAGAACTGCTGACGCTGAAGCCATTGTGCCTGATCACCACCAAGCCGGTGATGTATATCGCCAATGTGGCGGAAGACGGATTTGAGAACAACGCCTTCCTGGACGCGGTGGTCGCCTACGCCAACGCCGAGAAGGCGGTGGTGGTGCCGATCTGCAACAAGATCGAAGCCGAGATTGCCGAACTGGACGATGCCGACAAGGCCGAGTTCCTGGAGACGCTGGGCATGGAAGAACCAGGCCTGAACCGCGTGATCCGCGCCGGCTATGAACTACTGGGCCTGCAGACCTACTTCACCGCCGGGGTGAAGGAAGTGCGCGCCTGGACCATCAAGGTTGGCGATACCGCCCCGCAAGCCGCGGGCGTGATTCACACCGACTTTGAGAAGGGCTTCATCCGCGCGGAAGTGATTTCCTATGATGACTTTATCAACTACAAGGGCGAGCAAGGGGCAAAGGATGCCGGGAAATGGCGTCTGGAAGGCAAGGCCTATGTCATGAAGGACGGGGATGTGGTGCACTTCCGGTTTAATGTTTGAACCGTGATAAAGATGCCTGGAGGTCGGGCTTCAGCCCGACCTCCAGGCACTGACCCGAATCTCGTGCTGGTCTAACGCCTCACGCAGTCCGCGCACGAATTCCACCGCATGTGCTCCATCCCCATGCAGGCAGACCGTATCAGCTTTCATGTCAATCCAGCCCCCCTCCCGCGTCCGTACCCTGCCCTGTTTGACCAAGCCCAGCACCTGTTGCAGCGCCTCCTCTTTATCCGTGATCACGGCCTGGGGATGCGTTCGCGGCGTCAGGCTGCCATCTGCTTCGTAACGGCGGTCAGCAAAGACTTCTTCCATCACCCGCAAGCCTAACTCTTGCGCCGCCCGGACATGCTCGCTGCCCGCCAGCCCCACGACAACCAAATCGGGTGAAATATCACGGATCGCGGCGCTGATGACCCGCGCCATGTGCGGATCACGTGCCGACTGGTTATACAGCGCGCCATGTGTTTTGACGTGGACCAGCTTCGCTGCTTCTTCCTCACAGATTCTCTTTAACAGACCGACCTGATCGAGAATCAGTTGCCTGAGCGCGGAATCCTCCAGCTGCTGCGCCACCCGCCCCATGTTTTCACGATCGGCATAGCCCGGATGCGCGCCGATCCGCACGCCATGCTGTTTCGCCAGCCGCACGGTCCGCCGCATCAGTGCTTCGGAACCGGCATGCTCGCCGCAGGCGATATTGCAGGAAGTGATCCACGACATCAGTTCGGTATCGACATTGACGCCTTCCGGCAATTCGCCGACATCGGCGTTCAGATCAATGTCCATCTTGGGAAATCCGTTTCAGTGCGCGTTGGAATACCGCCTGCCATTGCTCCAGACGATCGGCGGCATCAGCCTCGTTGAGAATGCGGAAGCGGATACGCTCCCCCGCCCGCAATTGCGCCATGCGGCTAAGGTGATGCGTGCAAACCTGCAACACCAGCGGATAGCCGCCGGTGGTCTGATGCTCGGCCGCCAACAGGATGGGCAAGCCTTGCGGCGGCAACTGCACCGCGCCGCGACAGACACCCGCGCTAAGGCACTGGCGGTCAGGGGCGGCCAGCGGTTCGCCCTGCAAACGGATACCCATGCGGCTGCTCTGGCTGCTGACGGTGAAACCGCGATCCTCCAGCCGTCTCTGGGTAGCGGCATCCAGCCAATCAAAATGCGGTCCGGGTAAGACCTCCAGTTCGGGGCTGTAAAGCTGGCACAGCCTGAAGCCGTTGACATATCGCATAGGGATGATGAGATGGCCCGATCGCGGCGCCTCTGACCGGACAGCGACCGGCAGGAAGGTATCGCGCGTCAGGGGGGACATGCCCAGCCGGGTATCGATGCTGCGGGAGCCCAACACCGTTCGGGTCTCTAATCCGCCTTCCACCGCCATATAGACCGTGCTGCCTGCCTTGGGCCGGTCGATTTCGATGCGCGCTCCGGCGGGAATCCAGCATCGCGCGTAGAGTGGAACCGGGCGTCCGTTGCAACGGATATCCGCATCCGCGCCGCTGAAGACGGCATGAGCGCCATCCACCAACAGCAGTCGCGCGGGCGGCTCGATCAGTTCCAGCACGGCGGCGTTATCCGGATTGCCGACGATGCGATTGGCCAGCCACGATGCCAGACTGTCATTAGCGCCGCCGGGCGAAATGCCCAGATGCGCCTGCCCGAAACGCCCCTGATCCTGAATGCTGCTATACAGCGCAGGTTGTTCGAGTATCAGCATGGCGGCTCCACCGGCACGAACACGACCTGATCACCGGGCTGCAGACGGCATGACTCGGCCGACAGGGGATCAAACAGGACCTCATCGCATTGGCCAATCAGGTTCCAGCCACCGGGAGTGGCCTGCGGGTAAACCGCCGTCTGCGAACCGCCAATGGCGACGCTGCCCGCCGGGACCCGTACACGCGGAGTATCCAGGCGCGGCGTGGCCAGGTGCGGGTCAAGGCCGCCCAGATAGGCAAAGCCAGGTGAGAAGCCGAGAAAATACACATCATATATTCCGGTGCTGTGCCGGCGAATCACCTCCGCCGCGCTAAGGCCGGTATGTGCGGTGACGCGGGCGAGATCGGGGCCGTCATAACGCACGGGCAGTTCGATCCGGCGCGGAGTGAATCGTTGCGTATCAGCCGCCGCCAGCAAGGACGGCAATCGTGTCTGTAAGGCCTGCAGCGAGGCCGTGCCGAGCATCACTGCCAACGGATCAAGCAGCACGGTCAACGTGGCGTAGGCCGGCACCAGATTGACCACGCCGGGCAAAGCCGCATCCTGCAAGGCGCGCCAGGCGGCGTGGACGCGATGGTTGACGGCGATGTCGATCGAATCACCGAAAATGATCTGGATGGCCGACTGGCCCAATGACGCGATGCGATAAGGATTCATAGGTTATGAAGGTTAGCACGGATTGTCATGGCAGCCATCGAGGTCTGCGGACATCCATCCGGCCATGCTCCGGCTGGCCTAATCCAACGTCCGCCTGAACCGCTTCAACCCCACCGCCAGCACCACCCCCATGAACAGCAGTAGCGGCCAGACATTCGGCCACAACTCCGCCACGCTGTTCCCCTTCAGCATCACCCCGCGGATCAGGCGCAGGAAATGCGTCAGCGGGAGCACTTCGCCAATGACCTGCGCCCAGTCCGGCATGCCCCGGAACGGGAACATGAAGCCGGTCAGCAGCATGCTGGGCAGGAAGAAAAAGAAGGTCATCTGCATGGCCTGCGTCTGGTTGCGCGCCACGCTGGAAATGGTGATGCCCACCGTCAGGTTGGCGAGGATGAACAGGAAGATGCAGCCCAACAGCACCGGCAGGCTGCCGACGAAGGGCACCCCGAAAATGAACTTCGCCGCCAGCAGGATCACCGTCACCTGCACATAACCGATCAGGATGTACGGGGTGATCTTGCCCAGCATCACCTCCAGCGGCCGCACCGGCGTCGCCAGCAGGTTTTCCATGGTGCCGCGTTCCACTTCGCGGGTGATCCCCAGCGCGGTCATCATGATCATGGTCATGGTGAGGATGACGCCCATCAGGCCGGGCACGATGTTGTACTGGGTGATGCCTTCCGGGTTGTAGCGGCGGTGGATGCGCACCTCGAACGGCGCGGGCGTGGCGTTCAACGCCTGCAAGGGTCCGTGCAGGTCGTGGCGCAGGGCCGTAACGCCCAATTGCTGGATCGCGGCGATGGCGTTGCCGGTGGCGGACGGGTCGGTGGCGTCGGCTTCCAGCAGAATGGCAGGACACTCTCCACGCACCACCTTCGCCTCGAAACCCGCTGGAATGGTCAGCGCGAACTGGGCCTCACCCCGCGCCAGTCTCTCCCCTGCTTCCTGATCCCCCAGATCTGTCGCCAGCAGCTTGAAATAGCCGCTGGTTTCCAGCGCCGCCACCAGCGAGCGGGTGAACGGCCCCTGATCGTGCGCAACCACCACCGTCGGCAAATGCTTGGGGTCGCCGTTGATGGCGAAGCCAAACAGCACCAGCTGCATGATGGGGATGCCCACCATCATGGCAAAGGTAAGCCGGTCGCGGCCGAGCTGGATAAACTCCTTGATGATCACCGCCAGTAACCGGCGGACGTTGAAACCGTCAGGCCGGGGCATAGTTGTCCGCCGATTGCTGCATCAGGTGGATAAACACGTCTTCCAGTTGCGGCGCGGCTTCGTGCCAGCGCAGGTCGGGGTCGTGGCGATAGGGGGCAATGGCCTGCGCCAGTCGGTCGGCATCACGGCCGCACACATGCAGCGCATTGCCGAAGCGGGTCACCAGCTCCACGCCGTGCTGTTGCTCCAACGCCTGCGCCAGTATGGTGACTTCGTCACCCGTCACGCGCCAGGTATGCAGGCCGGACTGATGCACCAGCTCCGTCGGCGTGCCGGTAGCCAGCAAGCGACCGTAAGCAATATAGC